>JAKAOC010000120.1 GCA_021823385.1 Actinomycetes bacterium | reverse complement strand
GACGGCCATGGAGTCGCAGGAGAACAGGGCCAGCCGGGCCTCCGCCCTGGCCAGCTCCAGCGCCAATCCTGTCTTTCCAACCCCGGTGGCCCCGACCAGGCCGATTCGCATCCGCTCAATCCCCCCGACAACCGTTCGCCAGGCATTTCAGCATAAACGTCCGACCCGGGCGCTCGCGGGTGCCCGAGCTGCACCTCCTCAGGCCAAAAGCCCTGGAGGGAGGACCGCATGAGGGGTAAAAGACTGCCCGCGGCGTCGCCCAACCGGCTGCGGCGGACCCAAGGGCAGAGCGCCGACTCCAAGGAGCGCATCTACGCGCTGCCAGCCTCCTCAGCCGTCTGCAATCTCGCCGTAGCCGAGAAAGAACTCCTGGTGGTAATCTCGACCTTTTACGCACGCATGGACGACGAAATCCTCGTGCACAATTTGCGCGCCTCGTCGGTGCTGGGGGCCCCCAGGCCAGGTCAGGGGTCAATCTGGCGGTCACACTGGTGGATGTGCTGGCCTCCAGGACAACATCTTCGACCACACCACCGATTACCGCTCCGTGTCCGTGGCGGGGCCTGGGCATCTCATCGACGATCCCGTCGCCAAGGTCCGAGCCCTCGAACACCTCCGCAGAGCATTGCTGCTCGGGCGCTACCAGACAGCGCGCGCGCCGGATGCAGAAGAGCTGCGCCAGACCCCGTTGATTGCGGTCTCCTTCGAGCGGGCCGCCATGAAGTTCAGCGATACCGGCTTGGAGGAGCTGGACTCCTCGCACACCTTGACCGGCAAGCTGGTACTTGGACCACGCCGGGTCGGCGATCTCTCCTCGAAAAGCTGGAAGAAGCGCCGAACCGGGATCCACGCAGAACAGATGGCCTCCCGTATCCTGCGCTGAACCGGTCCTACAGCGTGGCCACCTGCAGATGGGTTCGATGCCTGGGCGCGGCGGTCACTTCCCGCAGCACGCCTCTAAGAAAATGCGGCGCTGCATCGATGATCTCCACCATCGCGTAGGAGCCCGCAGCGAGCCGCTCGGAACTCTCAGACAGCCCGGTGCGTGGGAAGTGGACCAGCTTGCTCTGGCGGGTCCTGCCCGAGATCATCTCCGGATTCCTCTTACTCGGACCCTCGACCAGAATCTCCTCCACACGGCCAATCCGGGCGCGATGACGCGCGTAGGCCGAGCGGTCGGTCACCACCTTCAGGCGCTCGAAGCGCCCGGCAACCACATCTTCAGGCACGAAGAGATCTTCCATGCCGGACGCCTCCGTCCCGGGCCGGGGTGAAAAGATGAACGTAAAGGCGCCATCGAACCCTGCCTCGGCCGCCACCTCGAGCGTGGAAGCAAAATCGTCCTCGGTCTCGCCGGGAAACCCGACGATGATGTCGGTGCTCACCGCCAAATCGTCGATACCCGCACGAGCGGAAGCAAGCTTTTCCAGGTAGCGCTGGCCGGTATAACCACGATGCATGGCCGCCAGGATCCTGTCCGAGCCGGACTGCAATGGGAAATGCAACTGGTTCATTATGCCCCGGGAACCCGCCATGGCCGCGATCGTCTCCGGGCGCATGTCCTTGGGATGCGGCGAGGTGTAGCGCACCCGTCGAATCCCCTCCACCGCGGCAACCGCGGTGAGCAGGTCCGCAAAGAGGGGGGCCAGCCGCCCCTCCCCCCGCGCGACGTAGGCGCCGCCAAGCACCGCAGCCTCAAAGCCTGACCCTTGACGGGCGGCAACGGTCAGATCCCGCCCGTAGGAGTTGACATTCTGGCCGAGCAAGGTCACTTCGGTAACGCCGCGTGCGGCAAGCGCCTCCACCTCGGCGATCAACTCCCCGAAGGGGCGCGACATCTCAGAGCCTCGTACGCTGGGAACGATGCAGAACGCGCAGTTGTTGTTGCAGCCGATCTGAATTGTCACGTAGGCGGAATAAGGCGCATCCGCCCGGGTCGTGGGCCCAGAGGCGAACTCCAGCTCGGGATCGGCTCCCTCCAGGATCTCAACCACTTGGCCCTCTGAGTAGCTGCGGGCCAGCAGCTTGGGCACGTTGCCCACGTTATGGGTGCCGAGCACCACGTCGACCCAGCCGGCGCGCTCCACGACCGCCGCCCGGTCCTTCTGCGCAAGACAGCCCGCCACCACGATCTTCATCTCCGGCCTGATCTGCTTGAGAGCCTTCAGGTGTCCGAGATGCCCGTACAGCTTGTTGTCGGCGTTCTCGCGAATGCAACAGGTGTTGAGCACCACCACATCCGCCTCCTCGGCGCTCCCGGCCTCGGACATTCCCTCCGCGGTAAGCAGCCCGGCGATTCGCTCCGAGTCGTGCTCGTTCATCTGACAGCCGAAGGTGCGGACATAGAAGCGCTTTTCCACGCCAAACACACTAGCCGCCGCCCTCCCTGGCCCGGGAAGGCGGCGGCTAGAGACCTGGGAGCTCAGTCCTCCAGGTAGATAGGCTCCTCGTCGACGTCGCTGAAACCCGCGTCATCCTGCTCGACGATTCCGACCGCCGCGCGGATCTTTTCCTCCAGCTCGGCGCGGAGCAGCGGGTTGCTCTCGATATAGGCCTTCACGTTCTCACGCCCTTGGCCGAGCTGCTCGCCCTCGTAGGTATACCAGGCCCCGGACTTCTTGATTATCCCCATATCCACGCCCACATCCAAGAGCGATCCTTCCTTGGAGATCCCCTTGCCGTACATGATGTCGAACTCGGCCTGCTGAAATGGTGGGGCCACCTTGTTCTTCACCACTTTCACCCGGGTTCGGCTGCCGACCACGTCGGCGCCGTCCTTTATCGACTCCACCCTCCGAATGTCAAGGCGCACCGAGGCGTAGAACTTGAGCGCACGGCCTCCCGGAGTCACCTCCGGCGAACCATACATCACCCCGATCTTCTCTCTCAGCTGGTTGATGAAGACGGCGATGGTCTTCGACTTGCTGAGGTTGGCGGTCAGCTTTCGCAGCGCCTGCGACATGAGGCGCGCCTGCAGGCCGACGTGCGAATCGCCCATCTCCCCTTCGATCTCGGCCCGTGGGGTGAGAGCGGCCACCGAGTCGATCACCAGGATATCCAGCGCGCCCGACCGCACCAGGGTGTCCGCTATCTCCAGGGCTTGCTCACCGGTGTCGGGCTGGGAGATGAGAAGCTCGTCGATGTTGACCCCGATGGCCCTGGCGTAGACGGGATCCAGCGCGTGTTCGGCGTCGATGTAGGCGCACGTGCCTCCCTGCCGTTGCGCCTCGGCCACGACGTGCAGAGCGAGCGTGGACTTGCCCGAGGACTCCGGGCCGAAGACCTCCACCACGCGGCCGCGCGGCAGGCCTCCCACCCCAAGGGCTATGTCGAGCGCCATTGCTCCGGTAGAGATGGATTCGATTGCCATCTGCGGACTCTCGCCCATGCGCATGATGGAGCCCTTACCGAACTGCCGCTCGATCTGGCTAATCGCCATCTCGAGAGCCTTGGCCCGGTCGATCCCCTCGCCCGAGAACTTGCCTGCCTTTGCCGCCATGGTGTCATTGCCTTCCATCGCCGTTCCACGCAACCGTGGAACTCTTTTACAGCGAAATCTATACCCACGCTGTGACCATGAATCACACGCCTGTGATTGCTTAGATGCTAGCACATAATAGAACACATGTTCGATAAGAACTGCCGGGCAAGAATGCCCTCACGCAAGAAACCGCCGGAGCAGATCAAGGCCGGAGATGGCGGAGAACTGCCTTATGCGCTCGCGATCGCCAGGCAACTTCAGTCCCGTGACACGCGTGCCCAGCGGTCCGGCGTCTATGCCCACGAAAACGGTCCCCGCGGCATGACCCTCCTGGCTGTCGGGCCCTGCAACGCCGGTAAACGCCAACCCGACATCGGCGCGCAACAGCCCCCTCACCCCGGCCGCCATGGCCAGAGCCGCCTGCTCGGAGACCACCTCTCCTTCGGGAACCCCCAGCACCTCGAACTTGACCGAACTGGCATAGCTCACAACTCCGCCCTTGAACCAGGTGGAGGCGCCGGGAACTCCCACCAGCCTGCTCGCCACCAGGCCGCCGGTCACGGACTCGGCCACGGCCAGAGTCAGCCCGCGGTCCTTGAGCCTGTTGGCGACAGCAGCCTCCATGTTGACTTCATCGAAGCCGAATACATGGTCTCCGACGAGCGCCATGACCTCTTGCTCGTATCGCGCGACAAGATCCCGCAGTTCCGCAACGCTGTGCCCCTTGGCAGTGAGGCGGGCCTTGATTCCCTCGATCCCACTTGCCAGGAATGCCAGGGTGATAGGGTCGCCGGAGGCCTCGATCTTCCTGAACACCGGGTCGAGCCGTTCCGCGAGGGAGGATTCGGCCAGGCCCCAGGTCCTGATCACCCGCGAGAGAATCGTCGCCTCCTCGCCGCTTCGCCGAAGCAGGTCCGGTATCACCGAGCGCTCCAACATCTCGATCATCTCGTGAGGAACGCCGGGAAGCGCATAGAGCACCTTTCCACCTACCGGGCAGATCAGGCCCGGAGCCGTACCGCGCACCTGGGTGATGGTGTCGGCCCCGCGTGGCACCTCCGCCTGCCGAAGGTTGTTCTTGCTCATCACGCGTCCGCGACTCGAGAACATGGCGGCGATGCGGTCGGCGATCTCCTGGCGAAATTCGAGTTCGACGCCCATGACCTGAGCTATGGCTTCGCGCGTGATGTCATCCTGCGTAGGGCCAAGGCCGCCACAGACGATTACCCCCTCGTTGCGTGCCAGGGCGTCCCGGACCACCAGTTTGATCCGCTCCAGGTTGTCTCCCACCCTGGTTTGGTAGTGGCAGTCGATGCCGGCCTCAGCCAGCTTGGCGGCGATCTCACTGGAGTTGGTGTCGACGATCTGGCCCAGAAGCATCTCGGTCCCGATCGCCACGATCTCAACCCGCATGGCCTACCTCCATTCGCTGCCCCGGACGAGACTGCCCGTCGAGCCAAAGCCGATCCTAACCAGGCGAAGTGGAGATGTTCCACGCCACCCGCCCAAGGCGGGCCGGGCGAGATGGATCAGGCCAGAGAGGTCCGCCGGCCATCCACATAGTAGAAATACCCTGAGACGAGCGCCAGGCCGGCGGCGATCCAGATGAGCAATACCACCAGGGGTTCGCGCAAAGCACCTATGCCCGGGGTGATGACGGCCATGATGGCCAGCATCTGGAAGAAGGTCTTCAGCTTGCCGAGTGGCCGGGCGGGAACGGAAACCCCCACGCGCGCCAAGCGGGCGCGGTGCCACGACATCCAGAGTTCACGGGCGCCCATTATTGCGACGGGCACCCACCAGACCTCCGCCTTGATCACCATCGCCACGAGTACCCCAAAGACCAGGATTTTGTCAGCCAAGGGATCGAGGAAGGCGCCGGAGCGGGTTGCCCCTTGCCGACGCGCGAGCCAGCCATCGGCCTTGTCCGTTAACGAAACGAGCACCCACAACACCGCGCCCAGCGCGCTGGTACCGTGGTCGAGAACAAGCATGGCAATAATTGGAGTCATCGCCACTCGCACCGCGGTGATCACGTTCGCCGGCGTCGCTATCGCGGTAGGGCCAAAGGTCGAGCTGCTCAATCCTGTCCCGTCTAAGAGGTCGGTGCGGCAATCAGGTCGATGCCGTCAGAAGCTGACACCCATACATTGTAGATACCGCCGACCTGCAGATGGACGGGAACTCGAACGAGTCCGTCGATCTCAGGCGCTTCCATGTAGGATCTCGCCTCGCCTTTGCGCTGAACGATGACCTCCAGCTCCCGCCCCACCTGCGCCGAACGCCTGAGGAGGCTTATGCGCTCGGCCACTTCGGAGGCTTCGGCCAGCCGTTCGGCGGCCAGCGCGGAGGGCACATGGCCCTCCAAACCGTCCGCATAGGTGCCCGCTTCGCGCGAGTAGGGAAAGAAGGCCACCCAGTCCAGGCGGGCCTGCCTCAGGAACTCGAGTAGAGCGTCGTGATCCTCCTCGGTCTCACCGGGATAGCCGATGATGAAGTTGGAGCGAAAGACAGCGTCGGGGAACCGGTCGCGAATAGCGGAGATCTTGCTCAAGTAGGTTTCCGCGGCTCCTGGCCGGCGCATACGCCTCAGGAGGGGACGCGAAACGTGCTGCAGCGAAAGGTCGAAATAACGCAGCCCGGAGGTCCCGATCGCGTCAATCAACTCGCCGTTGAGCTCACTGGGATAGATGTAGACCAGCCGAACCCAGTGCGCCACTTCGCCCAGCCTCCGGACCAACTCGACCAGCCGCTTCTCCCCATAGAGATCCTTCCCGTACCAGGCAAGGTCCTGCGCGACCACCACGATCTCCTTGGAGCCGAGCGTCCGCGCTTCGGCCACCAGATCCTCGAGCTCGCGGCTCCGTTGACGTCCACGGAACGACGGGATCGCACAGAAGCCGCACTTCCGATCGCAGCCCTCGGCCGCCTTCAAGTAGGCGAACGGGCGCTTTGAGGGACCGGTCGGAAGATTCAGCAGGTCGTAGCTCGAGTTCAGGTCCATTGTCGGCAGCGACTTGCGCCGTGTGGGCCCGAGTGACAACGCCTCACCGGCCCCAGCGGCATACTCGCCGATGAAGTCCTGGTCGAAGCCGGCCACCACGTCGACCTCGGGAAGCGCATCCACCAGTTCACCCCGGTAGCGCTCGGCCATGCAGCCGGTCACCACCACCCTGGCGCCTGCTTTCTTTGTCTCGAGCGCATCGAGCACCGCGTTTACCGACTCTTCGCGGGCGGATTCGATAAACGCACAAGTGTTGACCACCACCAGATCAGCGCCCGCGAGGGATCGGGCGCGTCCCAGGCCGGCCGACGAGGCACGGAAAGCGACCTTCTCGGAGTCGACCTCGTTCTTGGCGCAACCCAGGGTCTCGATCCAGTAGGTGGGTTTCACTGGGCGTCGTCCAGGACTACCAGGCCCTCCCGGTCGACCTCGA
>JAKAOC010000119.1 GCA_021823385.1 Actinomycetes bacterium | reverse complement strand
GAAGCGAGGTGTAGAGCATCGTGCGTGCGAATTGAGACTTGAAGAACGAATTGTTGGGCCCTGCTGAACGAATCATGGGTAATAGGGACGACTCCAATTGGCCCGTCGTCGGCAGTGTGCTCCTTGTACGCTGCTAGGCACCCGGCCATTTCGCTGGCGTTGATACGACCATCGGACTTCGCGCGCACCAGCAAACTTGCGAACTCAACGTCGGCCAACTCGCTAATCACGACCGGATCGGGTCCATCAAGAATAACGTCGCTAATCCAACGCCGGTGGGCCTCGTCTCCTAGGTAGGCACTCCCAATGGCACTCGTATCCGCGAAAATTATCATCCTTCGTCGCGACCTTCGCTCACGGCGTTGCTTGCGTAGCCGGAGGGTGTGTGGAATTTGGTGCCTGGCCTCTTTGTTCGATTGCGAGCCCTACTGTTCAGATTTTTACGTGACATCAGTCGACCGTTGGAGATCGCCGCCACCTTCCATTCGTGGCGTGGTGTACTTGGTCCCGCCACCGCAGCGCGAAGTAGCCGGTTGAGATAGGAGTTCACGGATTCACCAGTTCGGTTGGCCTGATTTTTAAGTGCGTCAGCCAAGTCGTCATCAACTCGAGTTATGATTTGCTTCATTTCTTAATGATAGCATTTGTCATAATATGATAGCAAGCATGGTTTGAGGGCACTTGCGTCACTCACAAAGCCAAAAGTTAGCGAACAGCCCGAATTGTCAGATATTGAACGAAGGCTCTCCGGTTCGTATTCTGTTACCCAAGGTCCACAATAAGTGAAGTTACGACCCTCCCCTTTCGCACGTTCGATAGCAAGACGAGCATGTGCGAGTTTAATTCGCTCAGTTAATTTCGAGTGAATCGATCCTTACGTTGGTGATACCACCGGCAAGCCAACTTGCTTGGCGGCTGAGTAGAGGTGGACGTCGTAGACGACGAAATCGGTGAGGTCCTCAATCAGCGACAGCGCGCTGACAAGATGGATGGCGTCAAGACTACGCAATTCGCGTGGGGCCAGAACTGCAGCCCGCTCGACGATTACGTGATCAACTGGAAGGAGGTCGACTCCGTCCAGGAGGCGTCTAGCGCCATCAACTAACGATCCATCGATTCGCTGACACGTGCGAAGTAGTTCAACGGTGGACAGTTCGCTACTGACCTTAGGTATCTCGGTCTTCTGGGTTAGCCAGTCGGTCAGCGCGGTGCTCTCAGGCTCGTCAAAGAGCAACTTGACGAGAGCCGACGTATCGATATAGATCACGCCAACCGATCCTCGCGCAGTTCATCGAGTTCGTGCGTCGCGGTGTCCTGGGTTCGTGCAACGTGGCGATGTGTGGGCAACTGAAGTGCACCCTTTGCCGGAATGAGGCGACCTGAGGCGATGAGTCGGTCCCGCGAAGCAACGGGAGGAGTCGGTGATACCAAAAGGGCGATGAGTTTCCCGCGTTCGGTAACTTCGACGACTTCACCTGCCTTCACACGCTCGAGATATCGGCTGGCGTGCTGGCGGAGTTCTCTAATCCCGATTCTGGTCATGTAGAAATTGTAGCACAATGAGTGCTACAATCTGTCGCAAGGGGATCATTCGCGGTCTTCGAATCGTTCCACGCGCTGCGCTGACCGTTGTGTTTGTCTCCTCCAAGGCCGGACCCTGAAACGGGCCTTATTGTATGATTCAAGGTCCACAGAACTGCCCACAGAATTCGTATGTGCGAACTGCACAGAGGCAAGGGGCGTTTTGTCAAGTGAACCGTCTGATCAGAGCGCTTGCGCGAGGTCGGTACTAGACGGCGGACCATGAGTGTTGCTACAACTCTTGCGTTGTACAACTTAAGTGTTGCATCGTGATTCTTGTGTGGAAAGTGAACATTGAATAAGTGAAGGCGCGGCTCGACGAACTCGACCAGGACACTTACGAACAACTAATTGCCGCACTTGTGATATTGCAGAATGAGGTCCTCAGCTGGGTCGTCCGCTGGTTGACACGGCCAAGCTATCTCAGCACAAGAGTATGAAGGACTTACGACCGATTTCAAGGGGCGATCGGAGTTACGGATTCACTTCGCCTTTGATCTTGAGCCCACCGGAGTGCTACTGGTCGCAGGAGATAAATCAGGTGACTGGAAGAAGTGGTATGAGGTCAATATTCCCTTGGCCCTGGCAAATTCGATGAACACGACAGCTAGGGAGGATGAAAAGTGATGACAAAGAATCCTGCAGGAATGCTGGCAAAGCGTCCGGTTAATCGAAAGTGAGTTGATGCGCACAAGAAGCGAATGCTGGAAGAAGTTCGTGCGTACCGTCTTCGTGAACTGCGCAAGGCTTCTGCCATGTCGAAAGCGGAACTGGCGGAGCGAGAAGGTAAATCAGAATCGAGTCTCACGGATTGAGCATGGCGATATCGAACGTGCTCGACTCGACACTCTTCGCAAGTACGTCGAGGCAGTCGGCGGCGAACTGCGTGTGGAGGTGATTATCGGGGACTAACGCCTCCTCATTGAGTGAGGATTGGTTGATGTGGTGAACGAGGGCGACGATCGCTTGTTTTGGGGGGTAATTAGATCTCGGCTGCCATTGGTGCGTTTGACCTGGCACGGTTCCAAATGGGGTCCGGTTGACTGTTGGCTGGGTCAACCACTGGGACCTGATACTTATTGTGTCCCTCAAGTTCCACCAAAGTATCCGTATGAGAACCCTGCACCTTAGCGGTGCCCCCGGTATCGACCTCAGAACCGCTCTCCGGCAACGCCGGACGGGCGGTTTTCTTTGCTTCTAGTTCATGATGCACTCGGGCCGGTACGAGGCGTGAGAGCAGATGGTCGAATGGCTCGTTGTAGTCCACTCGGACGCTCCGCTCGCGAGTCTCGTCATCTTCGTCGATGTAGATCTTGGCGAAGAACGCCTGGTTGAACAGCCGCCTGGTGTTGTCGCTGGCTTCCAAGTAGGCGGAGTGGCAGTCCCGGGTCAGATCCAGCGTGTCCGCCAGCACCGAGCGGGCTTGTTCAAAGTCGGCATCGACCACTGTGAGCTGCTCTTGGATCCGATGGAGCTGGGTGGCGATCCTCTCCTGCTCGCTTTTCAATAGATCGACCGGAATCGCCCCCGCGTAGTGCGCATCGAGCAGCTTTTGACGCTGGGCGGCAAGTTCAATGCGTTGCGCCTCCATCTGCTTGCGTTCTTCCGCTGATGCGTCCCGCAAGTGGTCGAAGTCCTCGAGCACGAGCTCTTCGATGCTGTCGCGCAGCTCCGGCGAGAGCGCAATGGAGCGGTATTCGTCCTCGATGAGCTCTTCGATCAGCTCTGCCGCCATCGCCTGGCGCTGGCAGTCGGTGATCTTGCGTGCCCGGCCCGAGCAGATCAGATTGCGATACTCCGTTCCCCAGCGGTTGCGGGCTTTGGTGACCATCAGCCTCGAACCGCAGGACCCGCAGTAGACGCTGCCACGCAGGTAGTGATTGTTGGTGCGCTGATGGGTCCCGGCGGTGGCATGGGCTGGAAGGAGATCCTGCACCTGTTGCCAGGTATCCGGGTCGACCAGCGGCTCGTGCAGTCCGGGATAGATCACGCTGCGATAGTGGATCTCTCCCTTGTAGTAGGGGTTGCGGAGCAACTTGTGGAGAACGGTCACGGTCAAGGGCCTGCTCGGCCACTTGGGGGTGGGCCGAGTACGTAGCCCGCGTGCCGTTAGCTCATCCAACAGCCCGCGCAGCGTTACGTCGCCTTCGGAGTAGCGGTAGAAGGCCCAGGTCACCAGGTGCGCTCGACTGACATCGATCTCCACGGTTCGATTGATGCGCCCGAGCTCGTCGGTGACATGGATGTTCTTATATCCAAGCGGCGCTCGTGAAACCGTGCCGCCGGTGCTGGCCTTTTGCACCATGCCCTTGGTCACCTCGTTGGCCAGGTTGCGCGAGTAGAACTCGGCGATACTGCTCATTATCCCGTGCATCAGCATCCCCGATGGAGTCTCGTCGATGTTCTCGCTGGTGCTGACCAGGGTTACGCCTGCTTGCTTGAGCGCAAAGTGAATCGAGACGTCATCCGCCCGCGATCGAGCGAGCCGGTCCAGCTTGTGCACGATGCAATAGTCCACCTGGTGTTCACGTACGTAGGCCAGCATCCGCTGCAGTTCAGGTCGCTTGACGGCGGAGGTGCCGGATTCTCCGGCATCCACGAACTCCTCGATGATGATCGCACCTAGAGATTCCGCCTTGCGCGTGTTGGCCTCGCGTTGGGCGGGAATGGAGAACCCCTCCTCCCGCCCACCGCGCGTGGCCTGGTCCACGGTGGAGACGCGCAGATAGGTTATCGCGGTCTTGGATGCCGTAACGCCAGACATGCTTATCTCCTCCTTTATTCGTCGGCAGCTTGGCCGCTACGGCGTGTCCTGGTTGGACCTCCTTGATTTGTTTCGACCGCCGCGCCAACCGCGGGCGATCCCAGGAATCCCGCGATGGCGGCGCTCCTGGCTGCGGCTTCACGTTCGATCTCGTCACGCACTTGTTGCGCGCGGGTGATCAGCTCCGGGTCGTCCTGGGCTGTGGCGATGCGATTTTCGATGGCGCGGCGAATCTCGTCGGAGATGCTGGCGCCACGCAGCTGGGCGATGAAGTGAAGCTGGGCGTGCAGGCCCTCATCGAGTCGGACCGCGAGGGTTCGTAGGTGTTTTTGTTGGCGCTCGGACTCATTTGCCCTGTCGTGGGCTTGGTCTCGTGATTGTTCTTCTTGCATGGTTGTGTTCCTCCTTTTCAATTAGTTGCTTGCAGATCTGGCCCCTTTGGCCCGGTGGGCTCCGGGGCCAAGGACATTGACGCTCTCTTTGGCGCCGAAGTCCAGTCCCAAATTGCCCGGCGACCTGGCGCGGGACGGTCAAGGTGCCCCCGTTGTGCCCCCGGTCAGGAGGGCCAGGGTGTCGGGGTTGGCGCAGGTGGCAAAGAGCGCCGGATCCAGGCCCGGTGTCGCGGCCACTGCGGCCCGAATCGCCTCCGCCCGGGTAAGGGTCGGGCAGACCCAGAGAACGGCCGGGAAAAGGCCACATGTCGCCTGATACCGCCCGGTCGCTCGGAACGCCTCATAGGCGGCGCACTGGCGGAGGATTACCGGCATATGCTCGCTGGCCATGTCGACCTCGATGAACCAGTGATTCTCGAAGTCGCCTTGGGCGGTCACGAGCCGCAGATCAGGCTTGAGGGTTTGGGTGGTGCCGAAGCTGGAAAGCGATTGCTGCCAACTTGCCGGTTCGCCCTGGATCTCCAGCACTTCCAGCGCTCCGTGCCGCTCGGCTTCGACCACGCGCACCGCGAGATCGGCAATGGCGAGGGTGTGCTCGACGAAGTGACGCGAGGGCTCCCGGTAGTTGCGCCGTCCAGATGGCAGGGGTACCTCGAGGGATTGAAACAGCCTCTCGCCGGCCGGTCCGATGTACCAGACGAAGCCCGCCGATCCAGCTCGCACGCCGCCGATCCGGCGTTGCAGGGTCTTGAGCACTCGGGTGTCTCGCAGGCGGGAAAGGGCGCGGTTGCAGGCTCGGGCCGAGGCGGCTGGGGTTGGATGGAAGGGGTCGAAGTGCAGTCGCTGGATCTGCTTGGTGGTGAGCAGCCGGAACTTGTCGACATTCCTTATTACTTCGTAATCGCGGTCGGTCAAGTTGTCTTTGAGCGCATCGACATCTGAGCGGGTCATGGCCTACCCTCAGCGCCTCGACGCGCCCGCCCCATGAGAACCAGACCCCGCGATGCGGGGTCAGTCCCCTCCCGCATAAGGCGGAATCCGGCTATCGACCCGCATTGAAGCCTTTCAGTTGGAACTCCCGGCACGACGGCCGAGATGACCTTGACTTTGTCCCCACTTCTTGTGTCGTCAAGGGCAGATGGGAGAGACAGAGTACAGAGGTGATGGCTCATGCGCGCCTCCGTTTCCGCCCCAACGCCTCGCCGCCTGTCTCCCCCAGCTGCGCCGCCTGGGTGGTGTCGGCGACTTTGGATCCGGGAACCTGGTTGGCGTAGAGGTCCCGGCTGCGCGTGCGCACCTGATCCCCGAGACCGGTCGGTTCCGGTCCTGGAAGCGTTTGCACCAGCGCCCATCCCGATGGAGTCCCACCAGCGGTGAGATTCACGTAGGCCTGGTACTGGCCGAGGCTGAGAAAGTCCAAGGCCTTCAGCTCTGGTGCCTGCTTGGCGAGCGCGGAGGCATCGTCGGGGTCGAGGGGTTGGAAGATGATCTTGGACTTGGCGTTGGTATCCACGGCGGCACGGGTGGAAATGGGCAGCTGCGCCCGATGCTGATGCGCGAGGTGCCAACCGACGCCGTAGGAACGCGACCGGCTCAGCGCGTCGTCGATCGAGACAGGCAGATGCAGATACTGCTGGACCTCGTCGATCACGACCGTGGCTGGACGGCTGTTGGGACTCTCTTCAGCGGCACGCTCCATGGTGGCCGACCAGGTTTCAGCGACGATGAGTGAGCCAAGCAGCTGGGCCGTGATCGGGCCGATCAAAGCTTCGTTGAGCGGTACCAGCACGACCTTGTTCTCCCTGAAGAGATCCCGAAGCCGGAATCTCGGTTCGGCCTGGCCGAGGATGGCTCGAAGGCTTGGGCGAGGATGGCTCGAAGGCTTGGGCGAAGGAGATACTGGCGAAGCTTGTTCATCGGCGCGGCGATGGCCTGAGCCTGTGCGCCCGGCGACATCGCCAGATATCCCGACCAGAAGGACCCGAGTCCCGGATCGCCAACCACCTCGCCGATGATGGAGCGGCGGAAGCGCTCGTCCGCCAGCAGTGCGGGTAGATCCAAAAGCGTGAACGGCGTTGCTCGATTCGCACCAACTCGGGCAAGTGTCAGGAGCGCGGAGTGGATGATGTCCTCGGTGCGTGGTCCCCATCCCTCGTGAAAGACCGCCTTTAGGACCGCGACCAATCCATCGATGACCACGTCGGGATCCCGATC
>JAKAOC010000118.1 GCA_021823385.1 Actinomycetes bacterium | reverse complement strand
GTGGAGCCAGGGCTGGAAGGATCGCTTCGGTTTCGAGCTGAGGGAGCTCTACGGGCTCACCGATGCGGGAGTGGTCGCCTACGACCGCGTGAGTGCCGGCCATCGCGACGGCTCCTGCGGCCAGGTCGTGGACGAGTTCGAAGTGGCCATCGCCGACGCGCGAGGGTCTCTGGTCAAGGACGACGAGGTGGGTGAGATCGTGATTCGCTCCCGCGAACCGGGCACGATAATGACCGAGTATCTCGGGATGCCGCAGGAGACGCTGCAGGCGTTTCGGGGGCTCTGGTTCCATACAGGCGACCTGGGCCACCTGGACGCCGACGGTTACCTCTACTTTCACGGCCGCAGCAAGGAGAGCATACGGAGGCGCGGCGAGAACATCAGTGCCTTCGAGGTAGAGCAGGCGATATCGGCTCATCCGGCCGTGCTCGAAGTGGCCGCGGTCGGAGTGCCCAGCGAATTGGGTGAAGAGGATCTTGCCGTCTTCGTGGTCACCCGGCCCGGCGCCAAGCTGGATGCGCCAGAGCTGATAGCCGACTGCAGGCGGCGGCTGGCCGAGTTCATGGTCCCGCGGTATGTGAGCTTCATCGATGAGATGCCCAAGACGCCGACACAGAAGGTGGAGAAGTATCGCTTGAGAGAGATGGGGATTGGCCCATCGACGTGGGACCGGGAAGCCGTTGCCGACAAGATGGAAGCGAGGTCCGCGCGATGACCGATCGTGCGTTCAATTTCGAAGGCGGCGACAACGACGCGGTTCGCTACAGGCTGGATCGCTCGATGGTTGCCTGGATAACTCTCAACCGCCCTCATCGCCTGAACGCGATCAATGCCACGCTTATCGACGGGCTGGTGGGGTCGCTGGTGCGTGCTCGTGCTGACGCCGCGGCAGTGGTGGTCCTGAGAGGGGAGGGACGCGCCTTCTGTTCCGGGCATGACCTGCAGGAGGACGAACTCTCCGGAACCCAAGCGGTAAGCATCGCCCAAGGGCTGCAGGATGTGACCAGGCGGATGCAGGAGTTCGCCGGCCCCGTCGTCTCGGCTGTACATGGATATGCACTCGGCGGCGGCTTCGAGTTCGCCCTGGCGTCGGACTTGGTCGTTGCGGCGCGCTCGGCTCGGTTCGGCTTTCCGGAGGTTGCGGTCGGCCTGACCGTCACCGGCGGCGTTACCAAGCTGCTTCCGCAACTAGCGGGTCCGATGCGTGCCAAGAGACTGCTGATGCTCGGCGAGATGATTGGCGCCGACGAGGCCCTGGCCATGGGGCTTGTGAGCTTCGTCTGCGAGCCTGAGGAGTTGGACCAGCGTATCGAGCAGCTCGCCCAGGAATTGGCTGCCAAGCCCCGCGCCAGCCTGTCCCTCACCAAGCAGGCTCTCGATGCAGGACCCGACAACCTTCTCGAAAAACAGCTCGAGCTGGAGGTGGAGCACCTTCTGTCTGCTGCCAAGTCCAAGGACGCTTCCCTGGCTCGAGACAGATTCAGAGAGCGCTGAGCTCAGCTTTTCCGGAAAGCCGGGGGCCATTCGTTCCGTCCCGACCAGCCGGGCAGGGCTTGGCGCCTAGAGTTCCCGCCAGGAGAAGCCGGCCCGCGCCGGCCGCGACCGGGAGGGAGCCAAGTGGCCGTTTACATGATCTCCGAAGTGATGGTCTACAACGACGAGCTGTATGAGAAGTACAAGACACTCGCGGAGGCGGCCATCAAGAACGCGGGAGGGAGGTACCTGGCCCGCGGCGGTAAAGCCGAGTCCAAGGAGGGCATGACCCCGGATCGCATCGTCATCCTGGAGTTTCCCGACTGGGATGCTGCCAGGGCCTTCTACCACGGCCCCGACTATCAGCAGGCGATCACCATGCGCCAAGCAGCCTCCGAGGGGAGAGTCTTCTTCGTCGAGGGCGTACCAGGCGCCTAGTGGCCGGTAACCCCGTATGCCGAAAACGGGGGATCGCTCGCGCGCCGAACCGCCGTCCGAGCGCCGATGCTTGACAGTCAGAGCTGACTGTGAAATCATGGCCGCATGGTGCGGGCGGAATTCGAGCATGACCAAGCGTGACGAGCAGCGACAGGCCACCAGGCGCCGGATCGTGGAGACCGCTGTCGAGCTGCTGGTCTCCTCCGGAGTTGCAGCGACCACCTCCTCCGCGGTGCAGCGCAAGGCCGGTATGAGCAGAGGCGCGCTTCTGCACCACTTCCCGACTCATGAAGCTCTCCTCGCCGCCACCGTCCGGCGCCTCGTAGAGATCAACGAGGAGACAGCAAAGAAGGTGGCGTTGGCCAGGCTGCCTACCGACGACGCCGTCACTGTGGCCATTCGCACCTTGCGCCAAGTGGTGGAGTCCCCGCACTTCGCTGCCGAGCTCAGCTTGTGGGCGGCGGCCTCGACGGACCCGGTGCTGTGCGAAGTCCTCCGCCGGGAGGAGGCCGCATCGCGGCGGGACCTCTACCGGGTGGTCG
Organism: Actinomycetes bacterium; assembly: GCA_021823385.1. The sequence goes on along the minus strand of JAKAOC010000118.1, from coordinate 4,570 downwards.
ACGAGGTGTTCGGCACCGAGCTCGCCGCGCGCCCGCAATATCCCGCCGCCGCTGCGCTCACCGTCGTTTTCCTGCGTGGCCTGGCGCTGTCCCGGGCGCTGGCAAGCGCCCGTGGCGCCGACCGGCTGACTGAGGAGTGGGCCGGGGTCATCAGGGCGATGCTTGAAGATGGCCGCACCGAGCCGCCGGTTGGCGGCCGTGCCGAGACTGGAGGGCGGGAAAGTGGATGACCATCCTTTCGAGACGCTGCTATACGAAGTCCGCGACCGGCGTGCGTACGTGACCCTCAACCGCCCGGAGCGGTTGAACGCCATCACCCTGGAGATGGCGCGCGAAATCCGCGCCGCGGTGGAGATGGCCAACGACGATCCCCGTGTGCACGTCATCGTCGCCCAGGGGGCCGGCAGGGCCTTCAGCTCCGGATACGACCTCAAGAAGTATGCGGAGGCGGCCGAGAGCTTCCAGCCCGAGCTCTGGGATCCGATACGGGACTTCCAGATGATGAAGCGCAATACGGACGACTTTTTCACTCTTTGGAGGTCGCTCAAGCCTACGGTGGCAAAGGTGCACGGCTACGCCGTGGGCGGAGGAAGCGACATCGCCCTCTCCTGCGATCTGGTGGTGATGGCCGACGAGGCCCGCATCGGGTATATGCCCTCCAGGGTCTGGGGCTGTCCCACCACGGCCATGTGGGTATACAGACTTGGGGCGGAGCGCGCCAAGAGGATGCTATTGACCGGAGACACCATCGATGGCCGCCGGGCAGAGGCATGGGGCCTGGTGGTGGAGTCGGTGCCCGCCGCCCAGCTCGATGCGACGGTGGAGGCGCTGGTCGAGAGAATGGCCGGCGTGCCGATCAACCAATTGGTGATGCAGAAGCTGATGATCAACCAGGCGCTGGACAACATGGGGCTGCAAAGCACCCAAACGCTGGCGACCCTCTTGGACGGCGTCGCGCGTCACTCCCCGGAAGGCCGCTGGTTCCAGAGTCTTGCGGAGGTGCACGGCTTCGACGCCGCGGTCCGGTGGCGGGATTCCGGAAAGTGGATTCCCGACGGCGGTGGGACGATTCCGAGCCAAGCGGAGTTGGGCGAGGAGGATGCGCGATGACCGGTGCCTTGGAGCGTTCCTACTGGGCGGCGGATATCGGGGCCGGAATCTCCGAGCTCACCGCCGGAGAGCTTCTCCGTGGCGTGGCGTCTGAGGTCCCGGACCGGCTTGCACTCGTCGAGGTTGCACCGCCGGGATCGCCGCTGGTCCTAGGTGCGGCGTCAACCGAGCGCACCTGGACCTACGCCCAGCTTCTGGCCGAAGCGGAGCTGACCGCGCAATGGCTCTTGGGCCGCTTCGAACCGGGTGAGCATATTGCCGTCTGGGCTCCGAACCTGCCCGAGTGGGTGTTCCTGCAATACGGCGCCGCGCTGGCGGGCCTGGTGCTCGTTACCGCCAACCCCGCGCTGCGCGCCTCCGAGCTCGAGTACCTCCTGCGCCAGTCCAAGGCTGCGGGGGTGGCCTTTGTCGACTCGTTCAGGGGGGTTGACATGGGGGCCGTTGTCGAGGAGGTGCGGACGCGCCTGCCACTCGTGCGCCATCTCGTCAGATTCACGGCCTGGGAGAGCGAGGTCCGTGCCTCACCCGCTTCGCCTCGACCGTTCCCCGAGGTATCCCCTACGGAGCCGGCGCAGCTTCAGTACACCTCCGGTACGACCGGGTTTCCCAAGGGTGCCATGCTCAGCCACCGGGCATTGATAACCAATGCGCGCTTCGTGCACAAACGAGCGCTATTCCCCGACGGGGGCATCTGGGCCACCGCTCTGCCCCTCTTCCACACCGCCGGCTGTGGAATGTCGGTGCTCGGCACCGCCGCGAGCCGGGGCACCCTGGTCCTGGCCCAGCTGTTCGAGCCCTCGCTGGTGCTCGCGGCGCTCGAGAAGTGGGGTGCCGACCTGTTCGCAGCAGTACCCGCGATGCATTATGCGCTGCTCGCGAGCGGCAACTTCGACTCCTACGACCTCTCTTCGGTGAAGGTGGCGGCTTCGGGCGGAGATGCGGTGCCTCCGGCGCTCGTCGCGGAGGCGGAGCGCCGCTATGGAGCCAGGTTTAGCACCGTCTACGGGCAGACCGAGCTCAGCCCGATCATCGCGCAGACCAGCCCCAACGACAGCGCGACCGACAAGGCGGAGACCGTCGGGTTGCCCTTGTGGCAGGTCGAGGTGAAGATAGCCGACCCCAGAAGCGGTGCCGTGCTCGACGCGGGGCGGGAGGGCGAGATCTGTGCCCGAGGGTACCAGCTGATGCTGGGCTATTTCGACATGCCCGAGGCGACCGCGGCGGCCATCGACGCCGAGGGGTGGCTGCACACAGGGGACCTGGGGAGCATGGATACCCGAGGGTATCTCAAGATCACCGGACGGCTGAAAGACATGATCATCCGCGGTGGCGAGAACATCTATCCCAGGGAGATCGAGGCCGCCCTCGCGGCCCATCCCGGCGTAGGCGCATCGGCGGTCCTCGGCATTCCCGACCCCGCCATGGGTGAGCGCGTAGCAGCGGTGATCCGGCCGAGTGACCCGGGCAATCCACCCGCATCGGACGAACTCACCGAATTCCTGGGTGGCACCCTTGCCCACTTCAAGATCCCCAGGAGCTGGTACCTGGCCAACTCATTGCCCGCCAACGCCATGGGTAAGGTTCAGAAGTTCTTGATCAAGGAACAGATTGTCGCGGGCGGCCTGCCCGAGCTCCCGAACCGGGGCACGGCTCCTGACCCGACGTAGCCTGCGGCGAAGGCGGCACGAAGCCCCCTCATGCGCATCTCGGGCCTGCGCGAGCTGCAAGTTGGCCCAGCCCCTGCCGGAAATAGGCCGATCCAGCCTAACTGCGGGCCGAGCCGCTCGTCGGGGCTCAGCCTTAGAGCCACCCCCGGGCCGCTTCGATCAAAACCGCGCCGGTTCTCCCGCCCGACCCGGGCGGGCCCGCCATCCAGAAAGGCGTTGGGGGCCGGTTTGCCGGCTGCCAATGACGCGACAATGCGCCCCAGGGAACGGTGGACCAACCATGTCTCGGGCGTGAGCGCGGTCAGCTCAAACCGATACCGCGCAGTTCGCGTCACCCTTGGCGCGTGAGGTCACGGTTACGGGCACCTGATGGTGCACCATTTCGGCGAGCATTCCTCGCACCAGGCCGCGATCCAGCGCGCAGATGACCGGATTGGCGGCCGCAGCGTCCCCGAAGGGGCAGTTCTCCGAGACCACTGTCAGCAACCCTCGGCCCTCGGTTTGTTTTGCGGCAAAGCCATGGGCGGTAAGTGCATCGGCAATGGCGCGCATGGCGAACTTCACCGAGCGCTGGGCAAGCTGGGGCTGTATGTGCCCGGCAAGCTGCCGGCCGTAGTTCTCGCCAACGGTCTCGGCCATTCGTTCGGCCTCTTCCGTCCCAAGAAGGTCGAGTGCTGCACTGAGCAGCATGGATAGGAGCTCGTCCCGCCTGGAGTTGATCGAGGGCTCGATAGGCAGAGCCGCCCCCACGTACTTTTTCGAGGGTCGGCCCGCGCCGCCGGATCTCGGCTTCTCGAGGTAAACGTCCAAGTATCCGCCGGCCACGAGCTTGTCCAGGTGGTGGCGGGCGACGTTGGGATGCAGGGCGAAGGCTTCGGCGACCTGGTTGGCGGTGACGCCATCGGCCTGGCGGACATGCAGGTAGATCTCGCGCCGCGTGGGGTCGCCAAAAGCCGCCACCACCGCTGACACGGTGGCTTGGAAGTTTGGATCCTCGGCCGCATGCGCCGCTTCGGCGCTGTGGGCCACAGTCGATGCTCCCAAGGCTCCCTCTTTGTGACGCGCCTTACGCTTGTAGAAATTATTCTACCTGGATAGGAGAAATGCCCGTTTTCGGGCCAAAATGCAGGAGCGGATATGAATTCCGAAACCCTTTCCGACCGACTCGGTTCGATCAAGGAGCCGGATCTTCTCCTGCCCTTGTCCCAACTCGGGATGATCTCGCAGGTCCAGAAGCGCATGACCCGCTTTGCGGTGGAGCTCTTCGTATACCAGGGGGATCGCGCCTATTTCGAGGCCCTGGCCCAGAGCCTGGTCGACGCAGCCTCCGAAGACGGGGCCAAGCTGGACGTGACGATCACGCCCATGAACGAGGAGCAGCTGGACACCCTGGAAGAGGTGTTGGCGGCAGCGAATTCCGCCTCTGCCTCCGCCTCCGGAGAGCGTGTCAACAAGATCATGGCGCCTGGGACCAAGACCAGGGTCCTGGGCTTCTCCTCGGGCAAGGGGGGTGTCGGCAAGTCTTCCGTGACGGTTGGAGTTGCTGCGGCTCTGGCCGCGCGTGGCCACAAGGTGGGAATCCTGGACGCCGACGTCTACGGTTTTTCGGTGCCCAAGATGCTTGGGCTGCAGCGTCCCCCGGCCGTGATCGGCAAGCTGCTCGTCCCACCGGTTGCCTTTGGCATCAAGACCATCAGCATGGGCTTCTTCGTCTCGGACGACACCCCGGTCATCTGGCGCGGTCCAATGCTGCACAAGGCGCTCGAGCAGTTCGTGGTGGACGTCTTCTGGGG
>JAKAOC010000117.1 GCA_021823385.1 Actinomycetes bacterium | reverse complement strand
GGCTGGCAGCTCCAAGGTGCGCTCGCCGATGAAGGCGTCTTTCGCCTGGTTCTTTCCAACGCGCGCGGCGTCTCCTTCGCCGGATCGGCCAAGAGTGCCCAGAACTGCCTCAGGGCGGAGCAAATAGAGCCGGCCGGCCTCGCCGAACGGATATCCGAGTTAGCGGGTCCACGGGCCCTGATTGCTTTGGCCAGGACCAACCTGGTGGTCGCCACTCTGTCGCACCGGGACACCCATGGCCGCGTGGACGCCAGGCTGGAGCTTGCCCACAGCCCCGAGGCACAAGAGACCTGGGTGCGCATTCGCGCCGACTCCGGCGATGCCGGCCTCGCCCGCGAAATGGGCAAGGCGGCAAAAGGATGCCTCCGCCACCTCTGGGAGGTCGACCCGTCCCTCGACTACTTCGACACGCCCCTCTCCCTCTCCAGGCGCAGTCGCGGGGACTTCTCCACCAAGGCCGCGATAACGCCCCGCCCGGGTGAGCCACTGGCGGCCACCCTGGCCACCTTCCTCGGCACCACCTGGCTCAACTTCAACCGCGCTTGGGAGGCCACGCGCCTCGAGTGCGACGAAGAGTCCTTGCACGATCTGCGTGTCATACTGCGCAGCACCAGAGCCGTCCTGGAACCGGTAGCCAGGGAAAAGGGTTCCGGAATACTCCGTGAGCTGCTGGCCGGGATCCGGTCGACCGCCCAGGCCACCAACGAGGCGCGCGACGCGGACGTGGTGGTGGCGGAGCTGAAGCGCCGCTTTCCCGACCCTGGTCTGGCCATGCTCCTCGACGACGTGGCGGGCCGGATCCACGGTCGCGTGGAGAGCGCCATCGCCGGCGGTTATCCGGACCTCGAGCGGCTGTGGCAAGGCACGACCGCCCACCTTCTGGCCACGGCGCACGGGGCCCTCTCCGCCTCGGCCCAGCACCGGCGCGCCCTTGCCCAGGAAAGCCTCGCCTTCCTCCGCCGGGCCGGCGCGAGCCAGCGCGAGCACTGCCGGGAAATGGTCGGCGAGCTTGCCGCTCTTCCCGACCCCACCCACGAACAGCTTCACGAGCTGCGCAAGCAGTTCAAGCGCCTCAGGTACATCCTGGAGAGCTTCGACGTCGAACGCTCCCGCGCCGAGCTGCGCGACATCGCCGATTCGAAGAACCTCCAGACCGAGCTCGGCGCATTTCAGGACGGTGAGGTGATGCTCGGCTTCGTGCACGCCTTCCTCGAAACCAACCGCGCCGCCATCGGCGAGGAGTTGGCGGGCGAGCTGGTAGCCGCGGCCCTGCAGGTTCGCGAGGAGGCGCGCCTTCGCTCTCTCCAGGTTCTACGTGACCTTGCCGGCCGGCCGGGTTGGCGAAGAAGAAAAGGGCGCCGCGGCCCGGATACGGGCGGCGAGCAGAAAGGCGGTGGCCGATGAGGACGGTGGCCTTCTTCAACCAGAAAGGCGGGGTCGGAAAGACCTCCCTGGCGGTCAATTACGCCTATTACGCTTCGCGCTCGGGGCGGCGGACCTTGCTTTGGGACCTCGATCCGCAGGCCAGCGCCACCTTTATCATGCGCGTGGACGACAAGCTCGCCCCGCGCGCCAGGCGGCTGCTGGACAAGAAGATCGACCTCGAGGATTTGGCCGTTCGCTCCAACTTCGAGGGGCTGATGGTGGTGCCGGCCTCGAACCACCTGCGCCTGCTCGCGGAGAAGATCTTCGTCGAAGGCACCAGCGACAAGGTCATAAACCGCGCCGCCCAAAGCGCCAAGGGATCCTTCGATCTGCTGGTGATCGACGCCCCGCCCAGCCTCAACTCCCTGTCGGACGCCGTCCTGTCCGCCATCGATCTTCTTTGCGTACCGATTCAGCCGAGCCCCTTGGCGATGCACTCGCTGGAAAATCTTCTCGAGCACCTGCGCGACCTGAAGCTTGCCGATCGCACCGTGGCCGTCTACAACATGGTCGACATGCGCAGGGTGGCGCACCGCGCCGCGGTCAACGGCCCCAAGAAGGCCGCGGGGGTCGAGATACTCGCAGCGTATGTCCCTTATTCGGCGGACATGGAGAAGATGGCGCTCGAGCGCAACCCGATCTATGACCTGGCGGCGCGAACCCGAATCGTACCCGCCATGGACGCCCTCTTCGAAGAACTCGACGCGCGGTTGCGGACCGTCCGCGCCCGCAGCTCCAAGAAGCGCTGAGGGGCTAAGCCGGCGCCTGCCCGGACCGGGTCAGCGGCCCTGATCAGTTTGCCTTGTCGGCCCGCCACAGTGAGCGCGCGATGATCTTGGACGTGTCCGCCCGGTCGGCGTACTTGCCGGCGATATCCCTGACCTCCTCCAGGAGCCCCACCGAGAGGGTGGTCGGCTCGAGGCCAAGCTCCAGGAACTGGTTGTGCATCACCACGAGCTCGTTCTCCTCCGCCTCCACCCGCGGGTTCGGCATGTGGGAGACCTCCGCGCCGGTCAGGTCGGAAACCAGCTTGGCAAGATCGCGCACGCGGTGCGTCTCGGTGACCTGATTGAAGATCTGCGGCCTCTCGCCGGGCGCGGGAGGGTTGTTGGCGGCGATCTCGATGCAGCGCACGGTGTCACGGATGTGGATGAAAGCGCGTGTCTGGCCGCCGGTTCCATGAACCGTGAGTGGATGGCCAATGGTCGCCTGCATCAGGAAGCGGTTCAGGACGGTCCCGTAGTCCCCGTCGTAGTCGAAGCGGTTGATCAGGCGTTCGTCCCTGCGGGTCTGCTCGGTCTGGGTGCCCCAGACGATGCCCTGGTGCAGGTCGGTGACCCGGATCCCGTCGTTCTTGGCGTAATAGGCCAGCATCAGCTGATCGAGGGTCTTGGTCATGTGATAGACCGAACCCGGATTGGCCGGGTGCAGAATCTCCCTCTCGATCTCGCCGTCGGGGGTATCCAGCTTGACTCTCAGGTAACCCTCGGGAATGGGGGCGCTTCCCGACCAGCCGTACCCGTATACGCCCATGGTGCCGAGGTGGATCACGTGCGCATCAAGCCCCAGGTCGACCAGCGAAACCAGCAGGTTGTGGGTGCCACGCACGTTGTTGTCCACCGTGTAGCGCTTGGTGGCGGGCGACTTCATCGAATACGGGGCCGCCCGCTGTTCGGCGAAGTGTACGACTGCGTCGGGCGCGAACTCCTTCAGCGTCGAACGCAGCAGGTCGTACTCCTCGGCAACGTCGATCGACGCGAAGTCGATCGCGTTTGCAGAGATCGAATTCCACACCTCGATGCGCTCGTCGATGGGCCTGATCGGAGTTAGCGACTCCACCCCGAGCTCCACGTCGATCATCCTGCGGCTCAGGTTGTCGATGATCAGGACCTCATGTCCCTGATCCGAGAGGTGAAGGGAAGTTGGCCAGCCACAGAAGCCGTCGCCGCCCAGAACTACAATCCTCACGAGCTAACCCCGTTCATACAGCCAGGCGCCACCCCTCAAGCAGCCCGGTGGCGGAACCTTCGAATGTGCCGGTACAGGACGTGCCCGCACCGTTTCCGGACACCGCGCCCACCCGGTCAGTGCCCGTCTTTCGAGTATAGACAGGCCGGGCCGGCCGGGAACCTGGCACACGTGCCGTGCCTGGGAGCCGGGCGGCGCAAGGGTCGAGCCGGACAGAAACGCCGCATCGGTACCTAACCTCTTAGGCATGGTCGACCAGGGGCGCGCGAGGCGGATGGCTGGCGGGGCCGCCAACCGGTTGCAGCGCTACTTCGACTTGGGCAAACGGCTCGGGCCGCTGCGGCGGGTTCATGCCCTCTCCACCGCCGGCGACGCATTCACAACCGTCGCGCTGGCCGGGTCACTCTTCTTCTCCATCAGCCCCGAGGCGGCCAAGGGGAAGGTCATCCTCTACCTGCTGCTCACCATGGCACCTTTCGGAATCGTGGCACCCCTGCTCGGACCCGTCTTCGACCGCCGGCGCGCCGGGCGCAGGCAGATGGTTGCCATCTCGCTGCTGGCCCGGGCCGTCATCAGCGTGCTGATGGCGTCCAACCTGCACTCGCTGCTGCTCTTTCCGCTCGCGTTCTCCACCTTGGTCGCCTCGAAGTCCTACCTGGTGGCCAAAGCGGCCATCGTCCCGGAAATGGCCGGAGACGATACCGGGGCGGGCCCGCGGCCGCGCTTTCTGACGCGCGGGGCGGCCGCCGGCGGCAATCCCGCACTGGTGGCGGTGAACTCTGAGATCTCCCTGTTGGCCGCAGGTGCCGCCTTTCTGGGCGGAGCCGTTGCCGCGGGCATCCTGAAGATGCCCCATCTCGGCTCGCCTTGGGTGCTGAGAGTGGGGGCGCTGGTCTTCCTGCTGGGGGGCTTGCAGGTACGCCACCTTCGCCTGAGGGGAAGCAGCCCCGGGCCCGAAGGCGACGCGCACGATGACGGCGTGCGGGCGCGCCGGTCATCCCCCCCGAGCGTGCTTCTGGCGGCGGCGGCCATGTCCGTGCTGCGTGGCTCGGTCGGCTTCTTCACCTTCTTCATCGCCTTCAACTTGCGCAGGGCGCACGCGCCCACCTACGAGTACGGCCTCATCCTCGCCGCCTCCGCCGTCGGATCCGCCTTGGCCACGGCACTGACGCCCAAGATCCGCCGCGTACTCCAAGAGGAGACCCTGCTCATCTTCGCACTGGTGCTGGAGGCCGGGCTGGGAATCCTCGGTGCCGCGGTGGCGAGCCGGGCGATCCAGGTGGGGCTCGCCGCGACCATCGGCTTCGTGGCCTCCTCGGGAAAGCTGGCCTTCGACTCGCTCGTGCAGTACAACGTGCCCTCAGAGATGCAAGGCAAGGCTTTCGCGCGCTTCGAGACGCGCTTCCAGCTCTCCTGGGTGGCGGGGGCGCTGGTGCCGACCATCGTCGCCTTGCCCTTGTCGGCGGGTGATCTCACTCTCGCGTTCACCGCGGTCGTGGCGGCCACATCCTTCTCGGCCGGTAGGCGCGCCATGCGCGCCACCTGAGCCGGCCGCCATATCCTGTAGTTCGCCACCAAGCCAGGAGGGGAAATGGCCGTATACGCGCTCTTCGACTCGGAGCCTCAAATCGATCCGAGCGCTTTCGTTCATCCAATGGCAATCGTGATCGGCAACGTCAAGATCGGCGCGCGCTCCACCATCTGGCCAGGAGCGGTACTGCGCGGAGATTACGGCAGGATCGAAATCGGTGAGGACACCTCCATCCAGGACGGCAGCGTGCTGCACGCCACCGAGATTCTTCCCACCATCGTCGGCAACCGTTGCACGGTTGGTCACATCGTCCATCTGGAGGGTTGCGTAATCGAGGACGACGCCCTGGTCGGATCGGGATCCGTGGTACTCCACCGGGCGCGGGTGGAAAGCTTCGCCGTGGTGGGCGCCAATGCGGTGGTCACCAACGACGTGCGCGTTCCCTCCCGGGCCATGGCCCTCGGTGTGCCCGCGCGAATATTCGCCGACCGCGTCTCCCCCGAGAGTCTCGCCGACGCCGTCACCCGATACGTGGAGAACGGAATCCGCTACAAAGAGGGCTTGCGCCGGCTCGACTGACCCGTCATTCGGCGATGGAGCGCGTCAGTGCGCGTAGCTCCTCGAAGACCTCGGAGCCCGCCTTTGCGTGCACTTGCAACGCGCCAAGGTTCTCCTCCAGCTGGGCCATGGAGGTGGCGCCGGTGATGACGGTGGAGACGTTGCGGTTGTCGAGGCAGAATGCAATGGCCAGCTGGGACGGGGTGCACCCTATTCGCGCGGCGATCTCCGAGAGTCGCATCATCGCGGCCGCCTTCTGGGGATCCTGGAGCACCTCCAGAACCCACTCGTATCCCGGCAACGCGGCGCGTGAGCCGGCCGGGATGCCATCGGCATACTTGCCGGTGAGGACGCCCGAGTAAAGCGGCGACCAGGTGGTCAGGCCGAGGCCGAAGTCGTCGTAGAGATCGACGTACTCCACCTCCACCCGCTTACGGTGCAAAAGGTTGTACTGGGGCTGCTCCGCCACGGGCTTGTGCAGGTGATGGCGCTCGGCGATCTCATAGGCCTGGCGAATCTCGGCGGCCGACCACTCCGAAACCGCCCAATAGATGGCCTTGCCCCTGCTGACAAGGTCGTGCATGGCGAAGACCGTCTCCTCGATGGTCGTCTCAGGGTCGGGGCGGTGGCAGTAGACCAGGTCCACATAGGGCAGACCGAGCCGCTCGAGGGAACCATCCATCGCTTCCAGGAGGTATTTGCGATTCAGCGTGTTTCGGGTGTTCACGCCGGGGTGGATGCCCCAATAGAACTTGGTCGAGACCAGGAAGGAATGGCGAGGCCAACCAAGTCTGCGCAGGGCGGCACCCATGATCGCCTCGGACTGCCCACCGGCGTAAACCTCGGCGTTGTCGAAGAAGTTCACCCCCGCTTCGTAGGCGCGCTGCATCACCGACGACGCCAGGTCCTCGTCGACCTGATCTCCGAAGGTCACCCACGATCCCAACGAAATTGCCGACACCTTGATGCCGGCGCGTCCGAGCCTGCGATACTCCATTTCCGCTCCTTCTACTCCGCTTGAGGTAAATCGTTCGGCGGGATTGGCCGGTCAGCCCTCGGCGAATGCGACATAGCGCCTGCCGATCTTGGTGAGGGCCACCTTGGCGTCGAAGAGATCGCTGAGCACCTCTGAGCTCAACTCCTCCTCGAGGGGCCCGTCGGCGACCAGCTCGCCGGCCTTTATACCCACAATGTGGTCGAACCCGGGAGGAATCTCCTCCACGTGGTGGGTGACCATGGCAATCGTCATCTCGCGCCTCTCGGCGGCTAGCGACGAGATGCGGGCGATGAACTCCTCGCGAGCGCCCAAATCGAGGCCGGCGGTGGGTTCGTCGAGAAGCAGCAGTTCGGGCCGGCCAACCAGTGCCCTGGCAATTCCCACCTGCTGGCGCTCCCCCATCGAAAGTGAAGCCAGGCTGCGATGCGCCTGGGGAAGCAGGCCCGTCCTGGCCAGCAGCGCCTCCGCACGCTCGCGGTCCGCCTCGGAGGCCCTGAGCCACCAGCGCGAGCGCACTTGGTCTATCCCGCTCAAGACGGCCTCGACCAAAGTCATGCCTTGAT
>JAKAOC010000116.1:295-7050 GCA_021823385.1 Actinomycetes bacterium | reverse complement strand
CGCAGCGTTACTCAGGCCACCTCGCGATGGCGAGACGCTCTGGCGACGATGATTCTCGAGGCTGTTATCAGCGCCAGCACCAGCACGATCAGGAGGAACGCCGCGTCGAAGGAGAGCTGCACCGCCTTCGCAGAAGGCTCGTTATAGAAGGTCCATACCGCATAGGTGAGATAGCCCAGAGGCGAGTGGGTGAGTGCCACATGGGGCAGGCTCTGCGAATATCCCGCCGTATAGAGCAGGGGTGCGGTCTCGCCGACTGAGATGGCGAGGGCGACGATGAGACCGGTGACGATGCCCGGCAGCGCGGTACGGAGGGAGATGGTCCGAAGTATCTGCCCTGGATTCAGGCCGAGCGCTTCAGCTCCCTCCACGTAGGAGGTCGGAACCTGCCTCAAGGAGACCTCCGTTGTCTTGGCGATGTAGGGCACCACCATCACCGAAAGCGTGATCAGGCCCGCACCGAGCGAGAAGCCCCAGTGGAAGGCGACCACCAGGCTGACGTATCCCACGTAACCGACCACGATCGAAGGTATGCCGGCCAGCACCTCGGAGGCGCCGCGCAGCACGGAGGCGGCGCGTCCGTGCGCGAACTGGGAGAGGTATATCCCCGACATCACCCCTATGAATCCGGCCAGGAGCGCGACTCCGAAGGTGATGAGGAGTGTCCCGACGATCTCGTTCTCCAAGCCGCCACCGAGGCCCACTCCGGGAGTGGTGATCACGCTCCAGGACATGTGGGGCAGCGCCTTGGAGGCCACCTGGGCGATGATCCAAACCGAGGGGACTATCACGAGAGCCAGCGCGATGACGCCCAGTGATATCGCTGCGCCACTGGCCGCCTTGCGTCGCCGGGTGCGCACCCCGATCCTGGTTAGAGCCTCCGGATCCCGAGCCATCAGACGCCCCTTCCGACCGGAAGTGCCGTGGTCGAGACTTTGCGGACCAACAGGCGCGCGCCCACATTGGCCAGCAATGTCACCAGCATGAGTGCCAGGGCCGCTTCGGCCAGCGTGCGGACCGCCAGGCCGGTGCCGTCGATCAGTGCGGAGTCGAGGGTGGTGACGATGGTGGCGGCGATGGTGTTGAAGGTGGAATAGATGTTCGTGGGCAGTGTGCCGAGCACGCTTCCGGAGACCATGGCGACGGCCATGGTCTCGCCGAGCGCCCGGGCCAGGCCGAGGACGGTCGCGCCGATTATGCCGGCGGACACCCAGGGCACGGTGACCTTGGTGGTTACCTCCATCCGGGTCATGCCAAGCGCCTCGGCGCCTTCTTCGGTGAGAGTCGGCACCTGGGCGAAAAGGTCGCGGCTGGTGGAGGCGATGATGGGAATGATCATGGCGGCGAGGATGATGCCTGACGTCAGCAGCCCTTCGCCCGCTCCGGTCGACCCACGGAACCAGCGCAGAACGATCACGTCAGGCATGTGTTTGGCGACGATGGGGTAGATGTCCCGGCTGAGAAGAGGGCCGATGGTGAGTGTGCCCCAGAGGCCGAAGACGACGCTCGGAATGCCGGCGAGGAGCTCCAGGAAGACGCCGAGTGCGTTGCGCACACGTGGCCCCAGAAGCTTGGAGATGACGAGCGCCGCGCCGAGCGAGGCGGGTAACGCTATTACGAGGGCGATGAGAGAGGAAAGGACTGTCCCGGCGATGATCGCCCAGGCGCCGTACTCGGCCTGGGCGGGATGCAGAACGCCGTTGGTGGTGACGGGCTGCAGGTAGAAGTTGCCGGGATGCCAGACGTTGTGGACGAAGAAGCCGAGCCCGTTGTACTTGATGGCGGGTAGGGCCTGGTGAACCAGGATCCCCAGTATGGCCAGGAGAGCCAGCAGCGGCGCCACCGCAGAGACGGTGCTTGCGATCTTCACCGGGCCGAGTGGAGACTTGGTAGTGGGGCGGAACACCCGAGGGGCCTGCGGTTCCTCTGTCCTGCGCGCCAGATCGCTGGCCAAAGCGGCTTTGCCTTTCACTAGAGGGAAGGGCCACCTCCAGGAGGCGGCCCTTCCCCATGCCATTACTTGTCTTTTGTCAGCTGCCGATCTTGGCGATCTGCGCCAGCGAGAGCGAGGCGACGGAGGTCGGCAGGGGCTGGAAGTTCACCTGGCTCAGGTACGAGTCGGCGTTCCCGTGCGCAGGATCGATCGCCCAAGTCAGGAAAGCCTTGATGGCCTGGGCCTTGTTCGGATCCGACTGCGTGGTGTTGACGATCGCGTACTCGAAGTTGATGATCGGGTACGAGGTCGCGCCGGGGCCATAGATGAGCGAGATGGCCTCGTTGGCGGGAACCTGGCTGATGAAGTTCTTGGCCTCGGCCTGGATGCCTGCCGCCGTAGGAACCACGAACTTGCCGGCCTGGTTGGAGATCGCCGCCAGCGTCAGCCCGGCCTTGGCGGCCTGGGAGGCGTAGCTGACCCCGACGTAGGCGATGCAGCCCGCTGTCTGCCCGCAGCCGGTGACCATTCCGCCATTGCCATTCTCGGCGAGAGCCGTGGAGACCGCGGGGAAGGCGACGGTGGTGCCAAACTGCGGCCCGTTGGCGCTGCCCCAGCCGTTGGGGTCCGACTTGGAGAGGTACTGGGTGAACAGGAAGGTGTCACCAGAGCTGTCCGAACGGTGCAGTGGGGCGGTGGCGAGGTTCGGCAGGTTCACGCCCGCGTTCAGCGCCTTGATGGCGGGGTCATCCCAGAACTTGATCTTGCCCTGGTAGATGTCGGAGATAACCAGTCCGGTGAGGTTCAGCTGCTGGGTCACGCCGGGAATGTGAACGACGATCTCCTGGGCGGAGATGGCGAGCGGGATGTTGATCAAGGTTGGGGTCTTGCTGGTAACCGTCGGCGAGAGGTAGGCGTCAGAGGCACCGATGTCCACCGTGCCGCTCGCGGCGTCGGCGATGCCGGTGCCGGAGCCTGTGCCGGCCGTGGTGATGGAGATGTTCGAGTACTGGGTGTGGTAGTCAGGTGCCCAGAGGTTGAACAGGGGGTAGAGTAGTGTCGACCCCGTCTCCTGGAGAGCTACGTTCGCGGTCGGAGGGGTTTCGGTTGCGGCGTAGTTAGGGGCTGCGTTGGCCTGGGTGGTCGCTGGAGCAGCAGTGGTTGCGGTCGTCGAGTTGGTGGAACTTGAGGACGAAGAGCTTCCGCATGCCGAAGCGGCCAACCCGGCCACTCCAATGAGCCCGGCTGCAAATAGTGGTCTTTTCGGCGCCATGCCGTTTTTTTCCTTTCCTATGGGTTGATGATTCATCGTGGATCTCCCTGTAGGGCTAGCCCATGCGGCCCGAGACGTAATACTGGGTCTCGGGTTGCCTGGGGTCCTCAAAGATTTGGGCGGTGGGGCCCGACTCCTTGAGGTGCCCGTCAAAGAAGAACATCGTGTGGTCCGATATCCGCTTCGCCTGAGCGAGGGAGTGGGTCACCACGATGAAGGTGATCTCCGAAACGAGTTCGGCCAAGAGTTTCTCGACCGACTCGACGGAGATCGGATCCAGTGCCGACGTGGGTTCGTCGAGCAGCAGGACCTCTGGCTGTACCGCCAGGCTTCTGGCAAGGCACAAAAGTTGCTGTTGGCCTCCGGAGAGGCGGAAGGGCGAGTCGTGCAGGCGACCTGAGACGGCGTTCCAGAGCCCGACGCGCTCCAGGGTCTCCCTGACGATTTGGTCGTGCTCGGACTTCTTGGCCAGTCCGTGAGCCTTTACGCCCGCGAGCACGTTGTCGCGAATGGACATAGGGAAGGGATTGGGGCGCTGGAAGAGCATGCCGACTCGGCGGCGCAGTTCGAGCAGGTCGACGCGGTCGGTAAGGACCTCCTGTTCACCCAGGAGGACGCTTCCGCCAGCAAAGTATCCGTGAACCTTGTCGTTCATCCGGTTCAGGCTTCTCAGGAAGGTCGTCTTCCCAGACCCGGTGGGGCCGATCAGGGCCACTATCGAACCCCGCGTCAGCATCAGGTTGACTCCTGAAATAATGGTCGTCTTTCCGAATCCCACCGTCAGGTCGGATACCTTTATCACCGTCCGGGACGGGTCGGAAGAGTTGGCCGAGTTGCTCTCGACCGGGCGCGGGGCCAAATCCTGCATGTATTCCTCGTTGGGCTTGGCGGCCTGGGAAACGCTTTCGTCGCTCACTTCATGACAGAAGGTATCGAGCGGACCTTAACGACAGGTAAACGCGGGGGAACAATTGCACGTATTCCGTATGGCGATTTGGAAATCCCTAGTCAGAGCCTTGATTCTTGGCGAGAATTGCGGTATCGGCTGTCGGCTTGCCGCCCGTGCTGAAGGTGAGGGTCCCCATGCTCGTGCATATCGAGTCGGTAAAGGTGATCGACGTGAGGATTCCATTTTCCCGGCCACGCGGCTCCGCGGTCGACCCCGCCTTCGCCAAGACCGCCTGCCTGGTGATCACGCGCGGAGGCGGCCACCTTGGTTTCGCGGAGGCGCCGGTGTTTGCCGCCCCCACCTATGACGAGCAGTTCGTGGCTCAGACGCATGCGGCGATAGAGCTTTTCGCCTCGGCGATGCTGGCCAAGGGCCGGCGGGATGGTTCCGCGGTCGAGCTGGCCGTCGAAGAGGTGGTCGCCTCGCTGGCGCGCTACCGGGGAAACTCGGCGGCCAAGGCGGCAATCGAGATCTCGCTGCTTGACCTTTACTCGCGCCAGAGAGGGATCGGCGCTGCCGGGACACTGGCCGAATACGCCAGGCAGCTCGGCCACCTGGGCATGGCCGGTCGCTTCGCCGCGCTGGATGAGGAGGAGCCTATCCCCGCCCAGGGCACCTCGCTCGCCTTGTTGGAGGATGAGACCGAGCGGAGTCTCGAGGCGGCGAGATTGAGCCGGCTTGGCTACCGCCGCCTGAAGGTGAAGGTCGACGCGCCTTTCGAACCCGATGCTCTGAAGCGGCTGGTAGCGGCAGCGGATATCGAGATGAGTGCGGACGCCAACGGCACCCTTGCGGACCGGGATCAGCTCG
Source organism: Actinomycetes bacterium (assembly GCA_021823385.1). Next base: position 2,085 of record JAKAOC010000116.1, on the reverse strand, counting down.
CGGCTCTGCTCGGCGTCGGCTTCAGTTATGTGGAGCAGCCCTTTGCTCCCGGCTCGCTTCACGACCTGGCGCAGTTGCACAATGTCGGGCTGCGCAGCGGGTCGGCGCGGATCGCCCTCGACGAGAGCATCTCCGGGCCGGGAGCGCTGCGGGACGCAATCGCGCTGGTGCCGTTCTCCGTGGCCGTGCTCAAGGTCTCGCGCCTGGGAGGAATCGCCGGGCTGTTGGAGGCGGTGCGGATTGCGGAGGCGGCCAAGATCGGCTTCTACATCGGCGGGATGTACGACACCCCCGTCCTGCGCCGCTTGAACGCGCTTCTCGTCAAAGCCCTGGAACCACCGGAGATATCTGACCTCGGCCCCGATAGCGACTTCTTCGGGTCCCAGATTCCGCCCTCGGTCGTACGCCGGGGTGACGGAGAGCTCATGCTCGTAGGCGACGAAGGGATTTCGGGCCCGTTCGTCCCGGCGGAGGAGCACGCCGCCGGGGTGTCCGAGCTGCTGCTCTGAAGGAGAGCCCCCCGGCGGCGGGGGTGGGGTCGCCGGGGGGCGGGCCCTACCGGTAGTAGGAGGCCGGGGGCTGGGCACCCGCAAGGCTCGAGAAGGCGCTCGGCACCGGGTACCTGCCCAGCACGAAGTTGAGGATCGCCGCGTGCTGAAGCTCCACCGGCTGGATGGAGGCGGCAACGCCTATTGCCCTCTTGCCGGTCAGCACCGCAGTTGAATCCTGGTAGGTGGCCGCCGCTATGTTTTCGATCTCAAGTGCCAGGTCGGCGAGGCCTTCCACGTTGGTGACCTTGGAGAAGGCCTGCTGCACCGTCGGAGTCAGCGCGGGATCCGTCTTGGTCACCGCCCGCACCCCCGCCGCATTGAGGATTCCGTTCCAAGCTCCGGCATGCTCCTTGTGCTGAGCCATGGCTACCTGGGCAAAGTTGACGACCGCCGGGGGAACGGTGCCCAGCTTCCCTGCTTTGGCAGCGGAGATCCCTGCGGCGTAGGCGTAGACGCCCAGGTTCTCCAGCGACGCCGAGAGCGCCGCGATCAGGAGATCTCCCGTCAGGCGCGACGGTGGTGCGGTAGTGGTCGGGGCCTGGGCCGCGGAGCCGGCCGACCCACAGGCCGCAAGTGCGGCCGCGCCGGCGGCCAAGCCCGCCCCGAGCAGGAATCCTCGCCTGGTCGTTCGGCGAGCGAGAAGGCCTCCCGCCTCTTCGCGGAGGCGCTCCGCCAGCTCGCCGGAGCGCTCCCGCAGGCCCGGCATCGATTCGTCGTTGTGCAGGTTTTCGAGGTCGTCGACCTGGCCCTGCAGCTCCCAGTTGTAGATTTCCATTCGAGTCTCCTGCCTTTCCTTATCCTTGTAGCGAGACGACGCCGGAGCCGGAGGCGGAGCCACCGATGAACGCCGTTGGGAACCCCACCGAACCCGCTGCCGCCGGCAAGGAGTCGACGACCGTGGGCGAGAGGGCTATCAGCTGGGGCGCGTCCGCCTGCAATAGAGCCGCGACGGCGCGGAGGATGGCCGCATGCTGCGCCTCCACGCCCATGATCGACGCCGTGGCGCGGATGGCGTTCTTGTTGGCCGGATCGAGCGCGGTGATATCGGCAACGTAGGCCTGGGCTGCCGCCTGCTCCAGCTCCAGGGCGAGCTCCACGACGGCAAGCGGTGTGGTCAATCCGGCCTTGGCCCTTTCGACGACTGCAAGCAGCGCGGGATCCGGCTTGGTCTGCGGCCTCCCTCCCAGCTGGGAGATCAGGCTGTTGAATGTGGCAAGGTGCTCCTGATGCTGTGCCATC
>JAKAOC010000116.1:0-285 GCA_021823385.1 Actinomycetes bacterium | reverse complement strand
ATCTTGGCCACCACCGGGTTGGCTGTGGACCCACCGATGAAAGGAAGGCCCAAGGCGGTCCCGTAGGCGTTCACCGCCAGGACCTCGATAGCGGCCGCACGCGTGAGAATCTTCACGTCAGCCGATTGGGAGGCGCCCGCAGCGGTGGATGCCGCCAGGATGGCCGTGCCTACGCCCAGCGCACCCAGTGTGCCAAGAAAGAAGGCGCCGGGCGGCAAGACCTTGCCGCCAAGTCCGGGCGTGGCGTCCGCCTCGACGCCGGCTTGGTGGTGTAGCTCCACCAGC
>JAKAOC010000115.1 GCA_021823385.1 Actinomycetes bacterium | reverse complement strand
TCGTACCTGACCGGCTTGCTGGCGAGCATGGACCTTTTGCTGGGCGTGCCGGTGGAGAGCGTGGTGAACACCCTGGATGTGGCTCCCGAGATAAGCACCGCCGTGGTTGGCCTGGAGGGGAAGCTTGGGCGTGTCCTCGCCGAGGCGGAGTTCCTGCAGCTCGGGATAGGCACCGCGGAGAATGGCACCGGAGACATGTTCGACGCCCAATCCGTTCAGGCCGCGTATCTGGATGCGGTCCACTGGGGCGACGAGATGACCCGCGCCTTGCTGGCCGGCGTAGGAGGGGGCGAAGAGTAGGTTCAGGCCCGCAGCCGCACGGCATCCGGTTTCACCGGCGCCCTCGAGCCGGGACGGGGGAGGCCGGAAGGGCCGGCTCGATGACCAACCCTTCCGGCTCCTATGATCGGCTACTCGTCTGCCACGATCGAGCCGACCCGGTCGGCGAGGCCCGGATCTTTGCGCACGAGGGAGATCGAGTAAAAGACCGCGATGATCAGGATCGCCAGTGCGATGTAGGGATACCAGCTGTAAGGGGCGGGCTGCCCGGGCTTTGCCAGGTAATAGAGCGGGACGACGATGGCGATGGCGCCGAGGATCGGCAGAACGCCGTGGCGGACGCTGCTGAACTCGCCGGGCCTGTACTTCCGGTAGTAGAAGGGCAGGGCAAGGTTCGCGAAAAGGTAGACGAGCAGGACCAGGATGGTGCCCATCGTCGAGGACTCGGCGAAGAAGTTCACCGGATCCATCGCCTTTCCGCCCACCAGGTTGGAGATCGCCCAGCCCAGGATGATTACGAGTGAAATGCCGACGAAGAGCATGATCGCGTTCATCGGCGTCTTGCGCTCGGCGTGGACCTTCCCGATCCAGGCGGGCAGAAGTCCCTCACGTCCGGCATTGAAGACCAGGCGCGCCTGGGAGTTGGTTCCCGCGATCAGGGCGCCCAGGGTCGAGGTCATTCCGGCCAGGTAGGCGAAGAAGGCCGCCGCGCCAAGCACCCCTTGGGCCACGGTGATGAATGGGATGGTGGCGTTGCCGAGTGCGGTCACATTGTCTCCGAAGCCGCTTACCGTCGCGTAGGCGAACACCACGTAGGAGACGACCATGATGGCTACCGAGGCGAAGACGGCCCTCGGCACGTTGCGCCGCGGGTTGTCCGTCTCCTCGGCCAGGGCGGCCGAGTTCTCCCAGCCGATGAAGAGGTAGATGGCCAGGGGGAATCCCTGGGCCAGGCCGGTGAAGCCGTCCTTGATGTTGGCGGGATTGAACGGGGCGATGGAGAGATGGCCGCCGTGCTTGATGAGCGCGGCCACGGAGACTACGACCAGCACCACCATCTCGAAGGCAAAGAAGAAGCCCGCGATCTTGGTCGACAACGCCACGCCGCGGATCATCATGAACACGGCGCCGGCGGCGAAGATGGCGGTGAAGATTCCCCAGGGCACGTCGACCTGGAAGTAGTGCTGCAGGATTATGGAGAAGAATCCACCCGATATGACAATGACCGAGGCCATCGCGATCATGTAGCCTGCGCCGGCAATGAGAGCGGTCGACACGGCACTTGTCGGGCCGAAGGACTTACCGATGAAGGTAATGAAACCGCCCGTGGAAGGTTGTGCCCGGGAGAACTCTGCCAGGGTGTTACCGAGGAAGGCGATGGCGATGCCTGCGGCCAGGATCGTCAGGGGCGAGGCGACGCCTGCGGTGATTGCCAGGAAGCCGAAGCCGAAGAAGAAGCTCATTGCCGGGCCGATGTTGGCCATCGTCGCGGCCGCAATGTCCGTGATGCTCAGCACGCCACGGTGCAGGCGCTGTTCGGGTCCGTGCAACGGGGCGTGAGGTGCCTTGGATTCCGCGAGCGGCAGCTCAGGATCCGATGGTGGTGAGATATCCGGTGACAACTAGGTCCTTTCGAGGGAATATGTTCGGTAAATGCTCCTGTGCAAGGGGAGCACGCACCCAAAATTTACTTCCGGGCGAAACTTCGCCGCCACTGCGCCTGCGGAATCCGAAGCTAAAACTCAGTGAGCGCGCATAAGGAGCTTGGTCGTCTCTTGTGACCATTAACAACAAAGCTGCTTCCGGCACGGCGCGCGCGGAGCGGCCGGAAGCAGCTTTGTCTCGAATCCTTCGCCGGCGGTCAGCCGCGCGCCAGATTCCGCATCACGTATTGAAGGATTCCACCGTTGCGGTAGTAGTCGAGCTCCTTGGGCGTGTCGATCCGGACCTTGGCCTCGAAGCTCTTCCCGTCGGCTTCGACGGTGAGAGTATCCGGTGCCTTCGATCCCTCGGCCAGCCTCTCCAGGCCCTTGATGGTTATGGCCTCATAACCGGTCAGCCCCAGCGAGTCGATGCTCTCGCCGGCGGGGAACTGCAGCGGAAGGACGCCCATCCCCACCAGGTTCGAGCGATGAATCCGCTCGAAGCTTTCCGCGATGACCACTCGGATACCCAGCAGGTAGGTTCCCTTGGCCGCCCAGTCGCGGGACGAGCCCGATCCGTACTCCTTGCCGGCCAGGATCACCAGCGGAACACCTCGCTCCCTGTAGGCCATGGCGGCCTCGTAGATCGTGGTGATGCCGCCATCCGGAAGCAGCTTGGTGAAGCCCCCTTCCTTGCCGTCGGCAAGCCGGTTGCGGATTCTGATGTTGGCGAAGGTCCCGCGGATCATCACCTCGTGGTTGCCGCGCCGTGCGCCGTAGGAGTTGAAGTCCGCGACCTCGACGCCGCGCTCGATCAACCACTGGCCCGCGGGCGAGTTGGCGCGGATGTTGCCCGCCGGAGAGATGTGGTCCGTGGTGACGCTGTCGCCAAGAACGGCCAGCACCCGAGCGCCCTGGATCGGAGCGATCGGCGCAGGCTCCCGGGTCATGCCCTCGAAGAACGGAGGCTTGTGCACGTAGGTGGAGTGCGCGTTGTCCCAGGCGAAGCTCGATCCGGAAGGCACGTCGAGCGCCTTCCAGCGCTCGTCACCCTCGAAGGCCATCGCGTAGCTCGTTCTGAACATTTCCGTGTCGATCGAGCTGCGAAGGACTTCGGTGACCTCTTCCGCGCTCGGCCAGACGTCGGCCAGGTAGACGGGCTTTCCGTCGGAGTCGTGTCCCAGGGGCTCGCCTTGAAGGTCGAAGTCCATCGACCCGGCGATCGCGTAAGCGATGACCAGAGGAGGCGACGCCAGGTAATTCATCCGCACGTCGGGATTGATGCGTCCCTCGAAGTTGCGGTTTCCGGAGAGCACCGAGACTGTGGCGAGGTTGGCGGAGTTGACCGCCTCTGAGATCTCGGGAAGCAGCGGGCCGGAGTTGCCGATGCACGTCGTGCAGCCGTAGCCGACCAAGTAGAAGCCGAGCTTCTCCAAATAGGGGGTCAGGCCGGCGCGGTCGTAATAGTCCATGACCACCTTCGAGCCCGGGGCGAGGGTGGTCTTCACCCAGGGCTTGGTGGCCAGTCCGCGCTCGACGGCTTTCTTGGCCAGCAGGCCGGCCGCGACCATCACCGACGGGTTGGAGGTGTTGGTGCAGGACGTGATGGCTGCGATCACCACGCTTCCGTGGTCGAGGGTGAAGGAACGGCCGTCTGCAAGGGTTACGGGTGTCGGCCTGGGTTCTGTCGAGCTTATCGAGCCCTGGTCGGCGATCTTTGCCAGGGCCGAGGCGAAGCGAGCCTTGGACTCGCGCAGAGGAACCCGGTCCTGGGGACGCGCCGGTCCGGCCAGCGAGGGCTCCACCGTGGAAAGGTCCAGCTCGATGCTTTCGTTGTAGACGGGCTCGGCGTCGGGGTCGAGCCAGAGTCCCTGTTCCTTGGCGTACGCCTCGACCAGGGCGATCTGCTCCTCGCTTCGGCCGGTCAGGCGCATGAAGCGCAGCGTCTCGTCGTCGATGGGGAAGATCGTGATCGTGGAGCCGTACTCGGGGGACATGTTGCCGATGGTGGCGCGGTTCTCCAGGCTCACGTTCGCGCACCCGGGACCGTAGAACTCGACGAACTTGCCGACCACGCCGTGCTTGCGGAGCAGTTCGGTGACGGTTAGGACCATGTCGGTGGCGGTAGTGCCCACCGGCAGCGAACCGGTGAGTTTTATGCCGACCACCTTGGGCACCAGCATGGAGATGGGCTGACCGAGCATGGCCGCCTCGGCCTCGATCCCACCGACGCCCCAGCCGGCCACGCCGAGCCCGTTCACCATCGGGGTGTGGGAATCGGTGCCCACCAGAGTGTCCGGATAGGCGGTGCCCTCCGAGTCCACGAAGACGACCCGCGCCAGGAACTCCAGGTTCACCTGGTGGCAAATGCCGGTGTCGGGCGGAACCACCACGAAGTTGTCGAAGGCCTGCTGGCCCCAGCGCAGGAACTGGTAACGCTCCTCGTTGCGGCTGGCCTCCAGGGTGGCGTTGATGGAGAACGACTCACGATGGCCGAAATCGTCGGCGATCACCGAGTGGTCGATGACCAGTTCGGCGGGGATGAGGGGGTTCACCTTGGTCGGGTTCCCGCCCAGCTCGGCCATGGCGTCGCGCATGGCGGCCAGGTCGACCACGGCGGGCACGCCGGTGAAGTCCTGCATCAGGATACGCGCCGGGCTGAAGGCGATCTCCTTTTCCTGCCAAGAGGTGTTCGAGGAGGCAAGGGACTCGATGTCCGATTTGGTCACCGAGACGCCGTCCTCGTTGCGCAGCAGGTTCTCGAGGAGTATCTTCAGCGAGTAGGGGACGGTTGAGAGGTTGGTGACAGCGGAGAGGGCCTTGAGGCTGTAGATGGTGTAGGTCTTGTTCCCGATGCGGAGTTCAGTCTTGGCTCCGAACGAATCTGCCATCGCAGGTGTCCTTTCTCGATCCCCCAATCGTAGCCAAATGCCTGGAAACCGTCCTAATCGCCGGTCCTCGTGCCATTCCTTCGGCGATCAGGAGATCTCCGGGACGAACCCTTGGCGGAGCGTGTTCTCCGAGACCACGACGGGGTTGACGAACTGGTTCAGGTACTCGGGCGAGCCGGCCTTGGAGCCCACCCCCGATCGCCGGTGCCCCCCGAAGGGCTGGCGGCCGGGGATCGCTCCGGTAATGGGCCGGTTGATGTAGATGTTTCCTGCATCGAGGCGCCGCGAGGCGGTCGCGATGGAGGCCGGCGAACGGCTGTAGATCCCCGCGGTCAACCCGTAGACGCTGGAATTGGCCAGCTCAATGGCCTCGTCGAGGTCTTTGGCGAACTGGACGCATAGCACCGGGCCGAAGATCTCCTCCTCCAGTGCCGGCGAGCCGGGCGCCGGATTCACGACGAGCGCAGGCGCCGCGAAGAAGCCGGTCTCGGGGAGCGATTGGTTGGGCCGGACCAAGGTTCCGGAGGCTTCGGCCCCGGCTACGTAGCGCTGAACCCGCTCGAGCGCGTCACCATCGATGAGCGGCCCCATTTGCACCTCTGCACGGCGCGGATCGCCGATCACCAGGGCTTCGGCCGCTCCCTTGAGGCGTTCGAGGACCTCGTCCTCCTGGCCGCGCATGACGATGAGGCGGGAGGCGGCGGAGCACTTCTGCCCGGCGAATCCGAAGGCCGAGTAGATGGCTCCTGGTATCGCCTGATCCAGGTCGGCGTCGGCATCCACGACGATCGCGTTCTTGCCCCCCATCTCGGCGATCACTCGCTTGATATCGCGCAGGCCGGAGGCCGCGCGCCCGGCTCCGGCGATGATCGAGGTGCCGACTGCGAAGGACCCGGTAAAGGCGATCACCGAGACATCGGGGTGCTCTACCAGACGGGGCCCGATCTCCTCCCCGATGCCCGGAAGCAGGTTCAGAACCCCGTCCGGCAGGCCCGCCTCCTCGAAGGCGCGCAGGATCGCCAAGGCGCAGGCAGGAGTCTGTTCGGCCGGCTTGAGCACGACGGTGTTGCCGGTGGCGATCGCGGCGGAGGCCATTCCCATGGGGATGGCCATGGGGAAGTTCCAAGGCGAGATGACCGCGGCGATTCCCTTGGCCCGATGGAAGAGCCGGTTCATTTCACCGAGCGGTGAGTCGAGCTCGTCCCCGTCGAAGAGGCGAACGGCCGCTCTAGAGTAGAGCTCCAGGTAGTCGATGGTTTCGGTGACGTCGCCCTCGGCCTCGCGCCAGGGCTTGCCCGCCTCTAGCACCTCGAGGGCGGCCAGCTCCTCCCGGTGCGAGGAGATCCAGTCGGCCGCCCTGAGAAGTATTCCGGCCCGCTCGCGTGCCGGCGTGGCTTCCCAGGCGCTGAACGCCTCACGCGCACAGCGCAGTGCTTCGTCGGCTTCGTCCGGGGTCGCGGCGGCCGAGCGGGCCACGACGATGGCCGGGTTGGCGGGGTTGACCGAGGTGATCTCGCCTTCGGTCTCTATTCGCTTTCCGCCCGCCACCACGGGGACCCGGCGCCCCGCGAACTCCGCGCCGAGAATGCTGCCTATGCCCTCGGCCTCGAGCTTTGATATGGCGTTCTCAAGGCGTGCCCGCTCGCCCCGGAAGTGGTATTCGAGTGCAGGATGATGCCTGAAAGGGGCCTCCAGGCGATCACCGGCCGGCCGGGCATGGCGTACGGGCTTGGGGGGCCTGGGCTCCGCCAGCAGGCGCTTGAGGGACGAGTGATGCCTCTCCACGAAGCCGCTGCGCAGGAAGCTTTCGTTCGAGGTGTTTTCGATGAGCCGCCGCACCAGGTAAGACATGCCCGGGATCAGCTCGCCCATGGGGAGATAAAGGCGGACCCTTGGGATCTGGGAGCGAACCGCGCGGGCGAGGGAGTCGGCCATGCCGAAGAGCATCTCGACCTCATAGGCCTCAGGGGGGATGCCGCTGGCTCGCGCGGTTGCCACCGCATAGGAGATCGAGCGCAGGTTGTGGGTTCCGAAGGCCGGCCTGATCCGGTCGCAGGCGGCGAGGGCCGCATCGATGCAGCGTTCGTAGGAGTAATCCGTCTCCTCCTTGGCCTGCCAAACGGGCGCGTGCCAACCCTCGATCGCGGCACGCACCATCTCGGCGTCGAAATAGGCGCCTTTCACCAGCCGCACCCAGAGGGGGGTCCAGCCACGCTCCACCCTTGCCGTCGACAGGGC
>JAKAOC010000114.1 GCA_021823385.1 Actinomycetes bacterium | reverse complement strand
GTGGAGGGCTCGGAGGCCCAGCAGGCCTTCCGCAGCCTGCTCTTCACCCGCATAGTGCCGGTGTTGCGCGACATCGGCCTCTTCGGCGAGACCATGCGCTCGGCCTTCGAAAAGATGGGCGTCCTAGCCTTCGCCGACACCGACCTCGATGCGCTCATGGCGGATGACGAGCGGGTGGCAATGGAGATCGACGAGGTGCGCCAAGCCGAGGTGGCCTCCGCCATCCGTGCCGGCGAGGACCGCGACCAGCCGCTCAGCTGAAGCTGGAGGACGGGGGGATGAACCGGTATCCGGCTCCCCTCACCGTCTGGATCAACGCCTCGTGCCCGGGGATGTTGATCTTCTTACGCAGGTAACCCACATACACGTCGACGATGTTCGACCCCGGGTCGAACGAATAGTCCCACACGTGGTTCAGGATCTGGATCCGGGAGAGCACCTGGTGCGGATTGCGCATGAACAGCTCCAGCAGCGACCACTCGCGCTGGGCGAGCTCGATCCGCTTTCCTCCCCGGAAGGCCACCTTGGAGAGCATGTCGAAGGTGACGTCGGCGACCTCGAGGGTGGTCAGGGACGCGGAGTCGTAGGTGCGAAGCGCCGCGCGGATCCTGGCCAGCAGCTCGTCGAAGGAGAAGGGCTTGGTCACGTAGTCGGTGGCCCCCGCATTGAGGCCCTTCACCTTCTCGGCCACCTCGTCGCGTGCAGTCAGGATGATGACCGGCTTGGAGAACTTGTCCGCCCTCCACTGGGCCAGCACCGACTTGCCGTCGCGCAAGGGGAGCCCGAGATCCAATAGAACGAGGTCGATGTCGTCGGCCATGCCGGGCACGACGCGAGCCGCGGACTCCCCGTCGGAGATGATGCTGGTCGCGTATCCCTCCGCGCGCAATCCGCGCGAAAGGAAGCTGGCGATCTGGGGGTCGTCCTCAACGATGACGATGTTCATCCTTGCTCCTTGACCTGCACTTGGCGGCACATTCTCAGCCGTCCGTAACTCATGTGTGCTCCTCCACCGCGCCGTAGCCATTCGCCAGGCTGAGGGGAAGGACAACGGAGAACTCCGCGCCGCCGAGCCGGGAACGCCCTACCAGTGCGGCTCCCGAGTGCGCCCTGGCCACCGCATCCACGATCGAGAGGCCAAGCCCGGCGCCCTTGGCGTAGGTTCGCGAGCCCCTCTCGAACCGCCCGAAGATGGACGCCTCCATCCCGGGCGGCACGCCCGGTCCCGAGTCCCCGACCGAAATGGTGAGCAGGTGCTGATCCGCACGCGCCGCGATCTCTATCTCGTCACCCTCTCCGGTCGCCTTGACGGCGTTCTCGACCAGGTTGAGAATGGCGCCTCGGAGCTTGGGCGCGTCGATGAGCAGTACGAGGTCGGGAGGCTCCGCGTAGCTCCAGGAACGCGGGGCCATCACGGAGGCGGCTGCGAACACGTCGGCCATGAAGGCGCGCAGGTCGACCGGCTCGGTCTGCAGGAAGTCGCGCTCCATGGTACGGCCGAGCATGAGCAGCTGATCGATGAGGCGGCTCATGTACTGGATCTCCTCCAACGCATACTGGAGGCTCTCCTGATTTTCCGGGCTGAGGGGCTCGCCGAGGCGCTCGATCAGCTCGAGGTTCCCGCGCACTATGGTCAGGGGCGTCTTCAGCTGGTGGGAGACGTCGGAGAGCAGACGCCGCTGCTCGGCCACGGTGGCATCCAGGCGGTCGATCATGTAATCGAAGGTCTTGGCCATGGTGCCCATCTCGTCATCCGGGCCGCTGTAGTCGAGACGCCTGCTGAGGTCGCCGTCGGCGATTCCGGCAGCCGTCGAGGTTATTCCGCCCACCATCCCGAGCACCCGGCGCAGCAGCAGGTACCCGGCACCCACGGTGAAGGCGACCGCGATCGCAGCCTCGGCGATGGCCAGCAACATGACCTGGCGGCTCTCCGCCAGCAGGCTGGTCTCGTCCGCCGCCGCGATGAACACCCCGACGAGACGTGTCCCCTGTCGGATAGGAGAGGCGAGAACCAGGTAGTGCTTGTTCCCCGCCGGAACGCCCTGCACGACGGTCGAGGCGGGAGCAGCGGCCAGCCAGGCCTTGACCTGACTGGACTTCAGAAGCTGCTCGGAGCCACGCGAACCCAGCGTCGCGCCACCCTTGATACCGACCATGATGGCGCGCGAGGCATCCACCTGGTGACTGGCGAGGTAGCGAGAAGTGGTGCTGAAGATCGAGGAGCCGGGAGCCGCCTCGAGCGCGCGGCTGTACTCGCCTAAGTCGTCGATGAGGATACCGCGCGTGATGCCCAGGGCGTGCGACTTGAAGGTCTGGGCGACCTGGACAGACACCAGGCCGAAAACTGCGGCGGTAACGATCGAAAGGCCGGCTATGAGCCGAGGAACGGTGCCGATCCTCCAGCGCCAGATCTTCCACGGGCCGAGGCGGAAGCCGCGCCGGCTCGAGCGCGCCGAAAACTCGGCCTGGTCCGTCGCCGGCGGCTCCGGACCCAGCGCCACCAGCCCGAGCGGCATCTCGGCTCCGTTGGGAACCACCGTCAATTGTCCCCACCCGATGAATCCGACGACTGGGTCGTGGTGGTGGTGGCGCCGTCCCCGGAGGACTGGCTCGAGTCGCCCGAAGCCTGCTTCGAATCGCTTGAAGGCGCAGTGGTGGTGGTCGAAGAAGGCTGGGTCGTGGTCACCGGCTCCGACGAGGGGGTCGACTTGTCCCCCCCTTCCGAATTCGCCTCCGGATTAATCTCGACCGGAGAAGACGAGCCGGACTCATAAGCAAGCACCGGATTGGTGGGCGACACCACAATCAGCTTGCCGGCCTCGGACGAACTCTCTCCGCCCGGGGAGCTTTGGGCGCCCGATACGCCCGTGGTCGGCGTGGTCGTGGAGGGAACGGCCACCTCGACCGCCTTGGGGAGTTCGCCGCCCGGAGCATGCGGCACGCCGAGCTGCAGGTACGCGGCCGCCAGAACCGCACCCACCACCATCGGCACACCTATGCCCATTATCCTGCCCAAGGTGGCAGAGAGCGACTTCGAGCCCCTCATGCGCGCCTCTCATACATGCCTGCCTCGGACTCACTCGCGCAAGCCGGCGAACGCAGGCTCCAACGGACGCGCCGGCCAAAGCCGCCGGGCCCGATCAGCTGACCCAGGAAGAGCCTTGACGCTCCCGAGGAACAGACTATGAAATCAAGATGAGATTGCTCTTAAAAATCTCCGCGGCTGCTTAGAGTTCGACCACCATCTTGCCCAGGTTGGCACCCGAAAACAGCCCGAGGAATGCCTCCGGCGCGTTCTCGAGGCCCTTCACGATCGTCTCGTCGTATTTGACCTCGCCGGCCCTGATCCAGCCGCTCATCTTCTCCGTGAATTCCCCGATCGCCGAGCCGTGGTCGCTGACAATGAATCCGCGAAGCGTGAGCCGCCGCTGGACGACGCGGAAGAGGTTCCACGGGCCCGGCTCTCGTGCCTTGGAGTTGTACCCGGAGATGGAGCCGCACATCACGAAACGGGCGTAGTCACGAGAGGCCTCCAACGCCGCTATCAGGTGACTGCCGCCGACGTTGTCGAAGTAGACGTCGATCCCGTCCGGCGCTGCCTCCGCCAGCAGGTATACGATGTCGCCCGAACGATAGTCGATGCCCACGTCGAAGCCGAGTTCCCCCAGCCTCGCCGCCTTGGCCGGTCCGCCGGCGCTTCCGATCACCTTCAGGCCCATCAGCTTGGCGATCTGGCCCACGGTCGAACCCACCGCGCCCGCGGCGCCGGATACGAAGAGCACCTCCCCCGCCTTCGGCTCGCCAAAGCGGGTGAGACCGATGTAGGCGGTGAAGCCGGGCATGCCCAGCACTCCCAGGTAGGCGCTGGCCGACACACCCTCCGCGGGTTCGACACGACGAAGCGAGTGGACCGGCTTCACCTCGTAGTCGGACCAGCTGGCCATGCTCATCACCAGATCCCCGGCCGCAAAGGCGGCCGAGCGCGACTCGACGACCTCGCCAACCGCGGAACCCACCAGCGGCTCGCCTACCTCGAAGGGCGGCACGTAACTCCTGGCCGCGTTCATCCGCCCCCGCATATAGGGATCGACAGACAAGAACAGCCAGCGCACCAGCACCTCCCCGTCGCCCGGAGGGGCAAGCTCCACCACGCGGGAACCGAACGTCTCGGCGGTCGGCATGCCGACCGGTCTCGAAGCGAGCGTTATCTGCCTTGCCTGCATGGGGCGTCGACCTCCGATCGAACCGGGGAACCTCTGATGAGGAATGGGGCGCAACAAGGAGCCTCTTGTATTCATCCTTGCACACCGGGGAACTTTCGGTAAGCCCTAAAGCCCCTCCCCTTTGCCCGCCGCCCTGAGCGCGGATAGGCTCGGCTGTTCGTAGAGCGCCACAGGGAGAACGCCATGGCCAAGCGCGAGATGCCACCGGGAATGCGGGCCCAGCTGGACACTGCGTCCTACCAGGGCATGGCGACCTTCGCCCAGCGGCCACTGCTCACCGAGCCGGAGCAGCTGGACGAGTGGCAACCCGACGTGGCGGTGGTGGGTGCGCCCTGGGACGACTCCACCACCAACCGGCCCGGCGCCCGCTTCGCGCCACGAGCCCTACGGGCGCTCGCCTATGGGCCCGGAACCTACCACATGGACTACGGCATCGAGATCTTCCACGAACTCGAGGTCGTCGACTTTGGCGACGCGATCTGCGCCCACGGGATGTGGGAACCCTCGTCCAAGGCGATCCGCGACCGCGTTGGCGAAGTCGCCAGACGCGGGATCATACCCCTGGTACTCGGCGGCGACCACTCCATCACCTGGCCCTCCGCGAGCGCCGTCGCAGACGCCCTGGGATGGGGCGAGATCGGGATCATCCACTTCGACGCGCACGCCGACACCGCCGAGGAGATCGACGGAAACTTCGCGAGTCACGGGACCCCGATGCGCCGCCTGATCGAATCCGGGGCCGTCAAAGGGCGCCACTTCGTCCAGGTGGGCCTGCGCGGCTACTGGCCCCCTGCCGAGACGTTCGCGTGGATGGCCGAGCAGGAGATGCGCTGGCACACCATGAACGAAGTCCACGAGCGCGGACTCGCCGCGGTGATCGACGACGCCATCGAGGAGGCGACCGCCTCACCCAAGGGCATTTATCTGTCGGTCGACATCGATGTGCTCGACCCGGGCTTCGCACCGGGGACGGGAACTCCCGAGCCCGGGGGCCTGGCCCCCGTCGATCTGCTGAGGGCGATAAGGCGCATCACCCGGCACGTCAAGATCGTCGGCATCGACATCGTCGAGGTCGCTCCGGCCTATGACTGGGCGGAACTCACCGTGAACAACGCACATCGCGTCGCCCTGGAGGCAATCGCCGGCCTGGGCATGCGCAAGCGGGACGCCGCCGGGTCCTAGGACCTCAGCCGATCAGCTTCTCCACCAGTGAGGCCAGGTCGTCAGAGACGTGGGCGACGCGATCCTCGTCGCTCGGAGTGTCCTTGGTGACGCCAGACATCACCAGGGCGAAGTCACACCCCAGCTGCTCCGCGAAGGCACCATCGGTCTCCAGCCTGTCCCCGACCATCAAGGTGGGCTCCCCGACCAGAGCGCGAACCGCCGCAGCCATGGGGGCCTCGGGCTTGCCGGCCCAAGTGGGCGTAACCCCTCCGGCGGCAACCACCGCCGCGATGATGGAGCCCGCGCCGGGTAAGGGGCCTTGGGGCGTCGGGTAGATGGGGTCCGAGTTGGTCGCCACCAGGCGTGCCCCCTTGGTGCGAAGCGCGCGGCAGGCCCGGGCCAGTTTCGGATAGCTGATGTCCCGGTCCCAGCCGGCCACCACCACGTCGACGTCCGAACTGTCGACCACCTCGACGCCGCGCTCGACCAGCGCCTCGATGACTCCGGCGCCGCCGACGACGTAGGCGCGCTCGCCGGGCTCCAACAGACTTGCGGCCGCACCGGCGGAGCTGAGCAGCTTGACCCTCGTGGAATCCACGCCGATCCTCTCCAGCTTCGCGGAATACTCGGCCTTGGTGAGCAGCCCGTTATTGGTGGCGAAGGTAACCTCCACACCCGCCTCCAGCAGGCGGCCGACGGCCTCCACTGAACCCGCAATGGGGTCGTCCATCAACCACAGAACCCCATCCAAGTCGATTACCCAGCTCTCGCGCTCGCTCAAAGATCCTCCCGCCTGCACATAGATACAAGGTTCCATTCTATTGATCACGCGGTATTCCGCCGGAGGCGCGCCATAGATTGGTGGAGCCATGCACACTTTCAGGGACTTCCGCGCCTTGCGCGTCGACACCGAAGTCGTCGGAACGGTCGAGCGGCTCCGGGCCGGAAACTTCCCGCAGCGGGACCTGGTCGAGGACGAGGAGAGCGGCTTCTACCTCTACGAGATGGCCAGGTGGTCGGACGACGGCCGGCCGCTGCGAGTGGTCGGCGTCATCGGCCTCCTCTCGCTGCAGGCGGGCTGGCCCTCCCTCGCAGAGGACGCGCGGCGGGTGCGAGGGGGGATTTCCCGAACACCGCCCAACCATGGCACCGAGGGCGACGAGCTGCTGTGGGCAGTTGCCGACACCGACATCGTCGACCAGGTGAACCCTTACCGTATCGGCCCGATTGCCCGCATCGCCGACTCCGGCGGCGTGGCTCACCGGATCTACGCCCTGGTGCAGCCCGTAGCCGTGGAGCTGGTGCGCAAAGCGGTGGAAGCGTCCGCGCTCGCCCTGCTGGGGACCGGGCAAGCCCAACCGTCACGGAGCACGACGCCCGAATCGCTCTGCTTCTTCTGCCAGGCCAAGGATCTGGCCCACTTGGCCGGGCCGTTTCGCATCCTGTACAGGGGCCCGAGCGTAGCCCGTGCCATCGGAAACCTCCCCGCCACGCGGGCCGCACTGGCCGAGCCCCCGGAGGCCACTCACCTCGTGATCTCCGGCGGGAACAGGCGGTTCTTCGTCCCGGCGGGCCGGAGCGTCCTGAAAGCCCTAACCGAGGTGGAGACCCACTTCGGGTCGCTCCCGGACGTCGAAGTGGAGTTCACCACCGCCTCCGGGCTTATCGGGTCCGAGGTG
>JAKAOC010000113.1 GCA_021823385.1 Actinomycetes bacterium | reverse complement strand
GTGGAAGCCGGAGCAGGAGGGGTCGTGCTGATGGGATCCTCGACCTCGTCCGATCTCGGCGCCCAACTTCGCTCTCTGGCTGCTTCCAGTCCAAATGCTGTTTCCCCGCTGCTGATGACCGACGAGGAGGGAGGAGCCGTGCAGCGCTTGGTTGCCCAAGTGGGCAACCTCCCCTCTGCCAGGGAGCTGGCATCGACCATGTCCTCGGCACAGGTGCAGGCGCTGGCCGCCACCGTCGGGACGAAGATGGCCGCCCTCTCCATCCGTGCCGACCTCGCGCCGGTGCTGGATCTTGATGCCGGCCCTGGACCTTCGGCCACCAACCCGGATGGAACCCGTTCGTTTTCCTTGGATCCGGCAATTGCGGGGGAGTACGGCTCCGCCTTTGCCAAGGGCCTCGAGTCCTCCGGAGTGATACCGGTGGCCAAGCACTTCCCCGGCCTCGGCGGTGCCAGCGGCAATACCGACAACGCTCCGGCGCAGACTCTCTCCTATGCGGAGCTGCAGAAGGCGGGGCTGCTACCCTTCGAGCGCCTTATCAAGGAAGGGATACCGGCGATCATGGTCGCAAACGCAACGGTGCCCGGCCTCTCGGGGACGGTGCCCGCCTCGTTTTCGGCTCCCGTGATCAGCGGCCTGTTGCGCAACCAGCTCGGCTTTGGGGGCGTCGTGATGACCGACTCCTTGGAGGCGGGCGCGATCAGTGCCTACCAGCCCGACCTGGGCAAAGCGGCGGTGCAGTCGCTGCAGGCGGGGGCCGACATGGTCATGCTGGCCGGAACCGGCCCGGGCCAGGCCCAGACCTTCGACGAGGTGGTGCAGACGATAACCGCGTCCATCACCTCGGGTACTCTCCCGCGCATCTTGGCCGAGTATTCGGTGCGCAGGATCTTGGAGATGAAGGGCGTTCCCGCCGCTTGCATCTCGCTGTAATGGGGGATGGCCAGGCGGCTTAAAAGGCGAAGCGGCGGACGGCAGAGACGCGGGCTCCACCGTCACACCGCAGCAAGGATCCCCATCCAGCTCTTCGGACAGGTTACCAGACGGACCTGACTATGACCAAATTCACAGTCGGTCAGACCGGTGTCGAGGCATTGCCGATCTTCACCCGGTTGATGAGAGGGAAGTGGCAGGCCGCTTCGTGGACGCCGCCGTAGCTGACCATCGGCGGCTCTTCCCGGGCGCAGAGCTCCTGGGCGAATTCGCAGCGGGTGCGAAAGCGGCAGCCTGAGGGAGGGTTGATGGCCGAGGGGAGCTCGCCCTTGATCACCTTTCTGCTCTTGTTCCGCTCGTACTCCGGCTCCGGCACCGGAACCGCCGAGAGGAGGGCGGCCGTATAAGGATGGGCGGGGTTCTCGTAAATGTCGTATCCGTTTCCGATCTCCACCAGCTTGCCCAGATACATGACGCCCACCCGATCGGCCAGAAAGCGGACCACCGAGAGGTCGTGACTGATGACGACGTAGGTCAGGCCGTGGGCCTCCTGGAGGTCCTTCATCAGGTTGAGCACCTGGGAGCGGATGGAGACGTCGAGCGCGGAGACAGGCTCATCGGCGACGATCAGGCGCGGGTTGAGGGCGAGGGCGCGGGCAAGGCCGATGCGCTGGCGCTGGCCGCCGGAGAACTCGTGCGGATAGCGTTCCACCGCCCTGGGGGAGAGACCGACTTCGCTGAGAAGCGATTCGACCTTGGCCTCGCGTTCGGCCCTGGTGCCGATATGGTTGATGTCGAGAGGCTCCCTGATTATGGTTCCCACCCGCATGCGGGGATCGAGGGAGGCATAGGGATCCTGGAACATGAGCTGGAGATCGCGCCGCTTGGCCTTCATCTCCTTGCCCCGCATCCGGTTCAGCGGCGCCCCCTCGAAGGTCACCGTGCCTTCCGTCGGCTCCTCCAGGGAGACCATCATCATTCCCGTCGTGGTCTTGCCACAGCCGGACTCGCCCACGATCCCGAGTGTCTCACCCTCGTAGACGGTGAGGGAGAGGTCGGTGACGGCCTTCAGGGTCCCCGCCTTGCGCTGCAGGATGGCGCCTTTGGTGATCACGAACTCCTTGGAGACGTGGTCCAGCACCATGAGAGGGGAGCCTTTGGCCTTGTAGGCGCTCGCAGCGGTGGCGTCGGAGGCGACGGCCACCGGCGCGGATTCGATGCCGACCGGATGGAAGCAGGAGTAGGCGTGCGAGCCTCCGGCGTTCGAGACGGGGGGGTGGTTGGCGACGCAGTTCGCGTCGGCCAGGCGGCAGCGGGGCGCAAAGCGGCAACCGGCGGGAGGATGAGTCAGATCCGGCGGAAGGCCGGGAATGGAGTAAAGGCGGATGGAACTCCCGTCCATCTTGGGGATGGAGGCCAGCAGCGCCTCGGTGTAGGGATGATAGGTGTGCGCGAAGATCTGGGCCGTGGAGGCCTCCTCCGCGATCTCGCCCGCGTACATGACGATGACGCGGTCGGCCCGGCCGGCGATCACCCCCATGTCGTGGGTGATCAGGAGCATGGCCATGTTCAGCTGGTTCTTGAGGTCGTCCAGCAGCGAGAGGATCTGGGCCTGGATGGTCACGTCCAGCGCGGTGGTGGGCTCGTCCGCGATGAGGAGCTTCGGTTCGCAGGAGAGCGCCATGGCGATCATCACGCGTTGGCGCAAGCCGCCCGAGAGCTGATGAGGGTAGTCGTTGATGCGCTCGGAGGGCTTTGGCATGCCGACCAGATCGAGAACCTCCACCGCCCGCGCCATGGCCTGGTCCCTCGAGACCCCCTTGTGGAGGCGGACCGCCTCGGCTATTTGGTGGCCGATGGTCATGCAGGGGTTGAGGGAGGTCATCGGGTCCTGGAAGATCATCCCGATATCGTTGCCCCTCACCTTGCGCATCTCGTTTTCGCTGAGCGAGGCCAGGTCGCGGCCGTCGAAGAGGATCTGCCCTCCGGCGATATAGCCGCCCACGGGCAGCAGGCGCATGATGGACATGCCGGTCATGGTCTTGCCGCAGCCCGACTCTCCCACGAGCCCAACGGTCTCGCCGGGATTGATGGAGAAGCTGATGCCGTCGACGGCCCTC
The DNA here is from genome assembly GCA_021823385.1 of Actinomycetes bacterium. The sequence goes on along the minus strand of JAKAOC010000113.1, from coordinate 4,015 downwards.
ACCTCCGCCTTGCGCAGCTTGATGTTGGTGTGAAGATCCTTTATCTCAATGAGAGCCAAGGGATGATTCCTCTTCCACTAGTAACCCCACGCCGGCACGCTTTAGCCGGCGCGGGAGAGTCGGTTAACGCCGCTGCAGGCGAACCTCGAGCGAGTCTCTGATCGCGTCGCCGATCAGGTTGAAGGCGACCACCGTAAGGATGATGGCGAAGCCGGCCGGATAGATCAGCCACCAGTAACCGGCGTAGACGTAGTTGACACCGTCGGAGAGCATTCCGCCCCAGTTGGCGGCGGGCGGCGGAAGGCCAAGGCCAAGATAGCTCAGTACCGCCATGACCAGGATCGCATCGGCGACCTGGAACGTCGCGTTGACGACGATGGTTCCAATCGCGTTGGGGACGATGTGGCGCGCCACGATACGCCTCGACCCGCCGCCCATGACGCGGACCGCCTTCACGTAGTCGCGCACTCTGAGAGAGAGCGCCTCGCCTCGCACCAGACGGGCGGGGGAGAGCCAGGAGACGCCGGCGATGACGATGATGAGCAACTTGAGGGTGGGACGGAAGACCGACGCCAGGTAGATGAGGAGAAGCAGGGTCGGGATAGCCAGGAAGGCATCAACTACGCGCATCATGACCGTGTCCACGATGCCGCCCAGGAAGCCTGCGACCGCTCCCCATGCCACGCCGAAGAGGGTGGCGATGATGGCCACCGAGAAACCGATCTCCAGTGACGACTGGCCTCCGACCATGAGGCGGCCCAGGACGTCGTATCCGTTCTGGTCGGTTCCGAGCGGATGCCCCTTGCCGGGTGGGAGGTTGATGTTGTAGGTGGTTGTCACCTGGTTCGTGTGGTAGAAGTGCGGACCCAGGAAGCAGAAGATCACGGCCACGAAGACCAGGCCCAGCCCGACTACGGCGAGCTTGTTCTCCAAGAATGTCTGCAGGATCAGCTTGAATTGGGATCCGGTCTCGAAGGCCTCACCGCCGGAGGGGATGCCCTTGTCCGCGAGGATCTCGGCCTCCTGTTCGGGGCTGATCGGGGCTCTCAGGTCATCAAGCTCGGACATTGAAACCTCTTGAACAGACGGAGGGAAAGCGATTTACGATGCGGGTCCGGCGCGAGGTCGTCACTTGTACCTCACCCTTGGATCGAGCACGGCGTAGGCGATATCGGCCAATAGGTTCCCGAGCACCGTGAGTACGCCGACCAGGATGATGATTCCGAGTAATAGAGCGAAGTCCTCGGTGGTGGCGGCGGTGACGAAGTCCAGACCGGTGCCGGGGAAGTTGAAGACCGACTCGGTGACCACGCCTGCGGTGATGAGCGAAGGAAGGCTGAGGCCGATCAGGGTGGCGATGGGGATGAGCGCATTGCGCAGCATGTGCTTGAAGAGGATGGCCCGCTGGCTCAAGCCCTTGGCCTTGGCGGTGCGGATCCAGTCCTGGGCGAGGGCCTCGATCGCCGAGGAGCGCATGTAGCGCGAGAAGGAGGCAAAGCTAACCAGAGTAAGGGTCGCCACCGGAAGCACCAGGCCCGAGGGGTGGGCGAGGATCTGTCCGATGGTTGATCCCTGGGGCGCCTGGGCCGGGAAGAGGTGGGTGTTGACCGCGAAGGCGATGATGAGGATGAGGCCGAGCCAGAAGGAAGGCATCGAATAGAGCAGGAACGAGATGGAGGTGGCCGCGTAGTCGACGATCCCGTTGCGCCTCACCGCCTGGAAGATGCCGACCGGTATGGCGATGATCACCGAGAAGATCAGGGCCGAGCCGACCAGCAGTACGGACTTGGGGACCTCGCGTGCCAACACCTGGGAGACAGGCTGGTTGAGCTTGTAGGAGTAGCCAAGGTTCCCTTGAAGCAGGTGGCCCATATAGACCAGGTACTGCGTCACCAGCGGCTTGTCGAAGCCGTTCTCGTGGTTGAAGGTCTTGATCGCCAACGGGGTGGCGCGGTTTCCCAGCATGGCCTTGGCGGGGCCGCCAGGCAGCAGGTGCTCGAGGATAAACCCGATTATGGACACTCCAATCAGCACGACTATCGACTGGAGCACCCGGCGAATCAGGTATGCGGTCAAGGACTCACCTCACCGGTGTAACGAGTGAAAACACTGTAGGGCCATCGCGATGCTAGCGGCAATTCTGCATCAATTCGCATCGAAGCTGCACACCTCGGTGGAGGGCGAAGCCTCCACCATTCATGGATAGAGCGCCGACCTCAGCCCTTGGCCTGGCCGGCGCTCTATTACGTCGACCGGCCTCCCCCTTGGTTCGGGGAGGCCGGTATTCCGATATGACTACTTGGTGTAGTACCACTCCTCGGGGTTGATGTTCCCGTAGGCGTTCTGCTGGACGCCGTGCAGCGTGGAACGGACTTCCGAAAGCTGATAGTCGGCGTTCGGCTGGAAGATCACCGGCAGGCTCTCAACCATGTAGTCCTGGTAGGCGTTGAGGGCGGCCTGGGTCTGCGAGGCCGGAGCGGTGTGGGTCGCCGCAATCAGGCTGTCGGCCTTCGGGTCGCTATAGCTGCCGAAGTTGGCACCTGCGCCGGTCTGGTAGAGCTCGCCACCGGTTGGGTAGAAGTCGGGAGCGTAAACCCAGCCGCCACCCCAGTTCTCCATCTGCCACTTGCAGGCCGCCTGGGTGGCGGTGCAGGGAGTGGCGTTTCCGATCACCTGGTCGAAGGGAGCGGATGTGAGGTTGATGGTGATACCCGCCTGAGCCGCTGCGGACTTGAGGGCGGCCATCATCTGGGACGTCGCCTGCACGCCCGACGCGTACTCGAGGTTGAAGGTGAGCTGGGCGCCCTGAGCGATCCCCTTACCGCACTGGTTGGCGCCGGTGCCGGGGCTCGAGCAGGTGTCCGTGCCGTTGGCGTTGATGGTCCAGCCGTGGGACTTCAGCAGGTCGGTAGCCGCCGAGACGCTGAAGGGATATGGGTTGGAGCGCTCCTTCTGGTCAGCGAAACTGTTGGCGGGAACGATCGGCACCGGTCCGTAGGAGGGAACCCCGTAGCCCTTGAGGAAGCTCGAGATCCACTGTGGCTGGTCCACCAGGTGCTGAAGCGCCTGGCGTACGTAGGCCTGGTCGATCATCGGTCCAACCGTCGGGTTGTTGAAGTTCACGACCCAGTAGTTGAACGAGAAAAGGATCCAGGGGTTGAAGGTGAATCCGCTCGAGGCCAGCAGGCTCTTCTGGCCCAGGTCGGCAACCGGGATGTAGCCGTAGTCGACGCCGGAGCCGCTGCGCAGCACGTTGAACTCGGCCGAGTCAGTGGTGAAGGGGAGCTCCACGAACTTGGAGATGATGGGCTTCTCCGGGCCGCCGTAGGTCGGGTTCGGAACGAACACCGCCTTGCCCTGCGAGGTGAAGGACTGCAGCTTCCAAGGTCCGTCCACCACCGACCAGATCGGGCTGGTGGCATATGTTGCGGTTGTCTTGGCCTGGCCGTCGAGGAACTTGTAGACCGCCTGGGCGCCAGTCGTGGTGAGGTCGGGAGCTGTGGTGGAGCTCTCCGAAGGCGCCGCCTGGCCGGTTGCGGTGACGTCCCATGCCATCGGCATCGGGGTGATCTGGGACAGCTCGTTATAGGTGAACCAGGTCGGGTTGTAGCTGGCGTTCAGGTTGAATACCACGGTGTTGGGGCTGGTCGCCTGGTAGGAGACGACGTTGTCGGGGAATGCCCCGGGGACATACGCCGCCCAGTCGGCCTTGTTGGCCTTCAGCATGTTCATCCAGAAGACGACGTCGCGGGCGCTCACGGGCTCGCCGTTTGACCACTTGTAGTTCTTGAGCGTGACGGTGACGGTCTTGTCGTTGTTGGAGAAGACCGGCGGATCGGCAAGCGAGAGCTTGTAGTTGATGACAGGCGTGGTGCCCTGGCCGAACCAGTAGAGCGGACGGTACATCAGCTCCTGGAACTGCGAGAGGTTGGTGACGGAGAAATAAGCGCCGCTGGAGAGCGGGAAGATGTAGTTAGGGGTCGCGCCGGGACCCTCGGCGAAGTTGACCGTGCCG
>JAKAOC010000112.1 GCA_021823385.1 Actinomycetes bacterium | reverse complement strand
ATCACCCGCGCATGACACAAAAGGGGGAGCGCCGCAACCGCGGCGCCGGCCCGCAGCAAGGCGGGATGTCACGGCGGGCGGCGCGGGAACGCGCCATCTCAATCCTCTACGAAGCCCGCATCAAGGAAATCCTCCCGACGGAGGTCCTCGCTGGCGAAGGCGAGGGGCTGGCTGACGCGCTCACGGTGCGGATCGTCAAGGGAGTCTCCTCGATGCGGAGTGAACTTGATGCGCAAATCGCCGGGCACAGCATTTCGTGGGGGTTCGAGCGGCTTCCAATAACCGCGGTCTGCATTCTGGAAGCGGCCATTTGGGAGTTGATCGACGGAGAGCTCAGTGCAGCCGTGGTCATCGACGAGGCTGTAGAACTGGCCAAGACCTTCGGCGAACCGCCCAACGCCAAGTTCGTGAACGCGGTCCTGTCGCGCGTGGCGACTGAGCTCGGCCGCCTGCCCCGCCCGCCCGAAGATAGCGCGACCGAGTAGTCTCGCCGCCGGCGCGACAGCGGAGCGCCCACCAAGAATTAGGGGGCAAAATGCAGGTACTCTTCATCGCCGGGTTCGGCCCGATTGCGTCGCGACCCGCCGAGTCTCGAACCCTGTATCAGGATGCCATGGCCCTGCGGTTGGAGGCCGACGGTGACTACCTGCATACAGATTCCTTGCCCGGCGCAAAGCACTTCGCGGTTTGGCCGCTTTCCGATGCTGCTCAGTCCTGTTTCGGAAGTCCCTCCTCGCCCTCGGAACTCGCCGTCCCACAGGCCTGGATCGAGTTCGAGGTCGACGATCAGGACCAGGCCAGCGCCGAACTCGGAGCGAAGGGATACAAACTCCTGACCACGGCCGTCATGGAGCCGTGGGGCCAGACGGTGACCCGCTTCCTGTCGCCGGAAGGTCTGCTCGCCGCGCTGGTCAACACGCCTTGGCTGCGCCAGTCCGACAGCTAGATCTCCGGTAGCTTCGGCCCGAACCCCGCGTTTACCCCAGGATCGATGCCGGGTAGTTCTTGAGGGTGAGAAGATTCAGCTGCTTGGTTGGAACTCCCAGAATGTGCGCGTCGGAATTCATCAGGCTTTGGCTTTCCGCCGCAAACTTGTCCATCAGCTGCTGGCGCTGAATGATGTCGGCCCTGAGCGAAGCTGAGTTCGGATGAGCCAGCAACCCCCTCAAATCGTTTATGATCGCCGCGGCATTCGGGAACGTCCAGTTGTCCAGCTTGAAGACGACCGTCTTGATCTTGTAATTGGTCAGGATGTTGGGAACATTGATCGAAGCCAGGTCGAGAAGATCGGAGCTACCAGACGGGTTGCAGTTCGGCTCGTTGGTCGCGGCGATCTGGTTGGCCGTCACAACATCGGTGCTTTTGTGAGAGAGAATCTCGCCGACCGCAATGATCGTATCGTTGAGGCTGGCGTTGCATGACTGCACGTCACCCCAGATCTCGGTCTGTAGCGCCGCGTAGACACTGGCGCGATCCGCCTTGGTGGCCGTACGCGGATAGTCCGATATCACCACTATCGCCAGCGCGATGACGACAACCGCCGAAATGGCCCAGGTACGCAGGTACCAAGGCTTCTTATCGGGGGCGAAGACGGTTGGGCTGGCTCTCATGCGACGCGGGCACCTCGATCCAATGGGGAAATGCGACTCAAGTAAGCACAGGCTAGCGATACGCGCGCCTGGCCCATCCGCCGCACCGCCGAGGGCCGGTGTGCGCTTATCGATAGCGTCCGAGGAACGAGGCGGCGGCCTCGGTCGCCAACCGGCGGCCCGGGCCCCCTCCCCCATCCCGACGACAGTGTCGTAGACAACCGGAGCCGCTGCCAGGGCATGGTGCCGCAGTCGCCTCGTAAAAACACTCCACAGTTACACGTCTGCATTCGGCCGGCCAATGATCGCGAGCGCACCCGCCAACGCAAGCGGAGCAGCTGGTCAAGGCATTGGATTTATGACCGTCTCCGCGCAGCTCGAAACCGCGCCATACAAGCCTCGACCAGCTTGCCTTCGGCATTCGACTGGATCATCTCAGCCGAATGATTGTGCTGCCGCGCAGCGTTTGGGCGGTTCTCGATCTCTGCAAACTTGGCCGCGCCACGGACAGCCGGGTAATCGCTTAGAGTCCAAGGTTCGCGCCGATCGCCTATACGGCGTCGAACAGGTTACGAAGCTATCCCGCCTTGCGAACCGAACCCCACTTGGCATCAGCTTCTTTGGCCGGCCTCCATCGCCGCCCAGGCGCGGCGGATGTCGTCCCTTTCGATTCCGCGCACCACCTCCAGAGCTTCGGACCCCGGGGAGCGCAGCACGAAGGTGATCGAGCCCATCGCCTTCTTGTCTCTTTCGAGGAATGGAAATGTATCCTCGACATCGACGCCGTCAGGCAGGCGATCCGGCAAACCCATTCGGGTAACAACGTCGTAGTGCAAGCCCAGATCCTCTGGGCCGATCCGGCCCAGGACCTCTGCAAGGTGTGCTGCGAAGATCAGGCCGATTGCCACGGCCTCTCCGTGGTACAAATGCTCGCCCCTGCCGGCCAATCCCAAGGCCTCGAGAGCGTGCCCCATGGTATGTCCGTAGTTGAGGATTGCGCGCGCACCACCTTCTCGCTCGTCCCCCGACACGAAGGCCGCCTTGATAGCCGCGCAACGCGCCACGGCCGATTCGAGGTCGTCCTTCTCCAGCCGCCCCGAACCGAGAAACTCGTACTTTGCCATCTCGCCAAGCCCGCTGCGCAACTCGCGGCCACTCAAGGTAGCCAAGGTGGCCACGTCGCAGATAACCGCGCTCGGCTGCCAAAAGGAACCGATCAAGTTCTTTCCCGCGGGAAGGTTTACACCCGTCTTGCCGCCGATGGCCGCATCCACCTGCGCAAGCAGCGTCGTTGCGACATTCATGTACCGAATGCCGCGATAGTAGACCGAAGCGACGAAGCCAGCCAGATCCGTAACGACACCTCCGCCTACGGCCAGCACGAGGTCGGAACGCGACAAACCGAAATCGGCGATCCCCTCGGCAAGGTCAGCGGCAACGGCCATCGACTTTGCACCTTCGCCCTCCGGAACCGTAAAGATGCGTGTCTCTAGTTCACCCATGTCCGGGATATGGGGGATGTTGGCCTGGGTTAGGATCGCCACCTTGGAAACCCCGGGCGGGACGAATTCGCGCACCCTGCCGAGGATGCGGGTGCCAATGGCGATCGCATAACTTCGATCGCCGAGTTCAACTCGTACCGTCCGCACGGTCATCCAGCCTCTCCGAATGCACTGGGAGCTGCGCCTAGCCATGCCCGCAGCTCGGCGAGTGCCTTGGCGTGTAACCAATCTGAAGGCAGATCCGGCCCCAGGACCAGCTTGGCAAGCTCCATGAAGTAATGATTGCGCTCTGCAGTCGGCACCTCGACCCGCCCAAAGACATCCTCGATGGCCGGGATGGGACATCTGATGCGCTCATCCTCTCGTTGCGGGTCGGCGACCAGGCGTCTCGGCGCAAACCAATGGTAGACCACCTTGGCGCGCCTACGCCGAAGCGTGTCGCCGCGCGGCTCGGCCACTCCCCTGCCAGCGAATAGAGCGACGACCGGAGCAGCGTCTCCCACGTCGGCCGGCGGCCGGGTCAGCTCGGCCACTCCCCTATCCCGGACTCGCCGGTCGCCACTGCCACGAAGAATCTCGGCTGGCGCGTCACTCCCCGAAGGGGAAAGCCTGTCGTAGAAATCAGCTGGGCCCGGCCTCAGCACAGGCACCAATTCAGCACCTACTGCCGACTTTCCCGCTCCCGGCAACCTCCCGGCCAAGCCTCCGGTCATCAACGGAGAGCGGGGGTACTCAGACACCTGGACGATGGGCAGCCGACGGGGTCTGACCAAGGGATTCCAAGTAAGCGTCATGGTTCCGCTTGAACTCGGCAACCGAGTCGCCGCCAAATTTCCGCATCGCCTCGGATGCAAGGACAAGCGCAACCATGGTCTCCGCAACCACACCCATGGCCGGCACGGCGGTAACGTCAGTCCGCTCCTTGAAGGAGACCGTCGACTCCTTGGACCTCACGTCAACTGTCTCGAGCACCGGCCTATTCAAGGTGGCCAAGGGCTTCATCCAGGCAGTGGCAACGACGGGTCCGCCGGTGGTCATGCCGCCTTCCACCCCGCCCGCTCTCCAGGTGTCCCGATAGTAATCACCCTGCTCCTCGCTCCAATGAATCGCGTCATGGGCTTCGGACCCTCGGCGGTAGGAGATGTCCAGACCTTCCCCGATCGACACCGCCTTGACAGCCTGAATACTCATGAGCGCATAGGCGAGCAGCCCATCGATTCGCCGATCCCAATGGACGTGCGATCCAAGGCCCACCGGCACGCCCCAAGCCACTACCTGGGCCGCGCCTCCAAGCGAATCGCCGACCTTGGCGGCTGCTTTGATCTCCGAGACCATGGCCTCCTCCACCAGCGGGTCGAGACAGCGCACGGGCGAGGCGTCTATCGCCTCCAAGTCGGCCGACGTCGGAAGCGAAGAGATCTTGGCTTCAACCGAGCCCATCTGAGTCACGTGCGACAAGACGCTCACACCGATCTCGGCCAGTAACGCCTTGGCCACCGTCCCTGCCACCACTCTCGCCGCGGTCTCTCTGGCGGAGGCCCGCTCAAGAACGTCGCGCGCGTCCTCGAAACCGTACTTGAGCATGCCGGCTAGATCAGCATGGCCTGGCCGCGGCTTGGTCAGCACCTTGCTCGGCGAACCCGGGGCCGGCGACATCTCTTCTTCCCACTTCGCCCACTCGGAATTCCGAATCTCGACAGCAATGGGAGAGCCAAGGCTCCGCCCGTGCCGGATGCCCCCCACCAAGGTGAGATCGTCCTGCTCGAAGCGCATGCGCGGTCCGCGACCGTAGCCAAGCCTGCGCCGGCCCAGCTCGCCTTGAAAGTCTTCCTCGGTCAGGGGCAAACCGGCCGGGATTCCCTCGAGAATCACGACAAGCCCGGAGCCATGGGACTCGCCCGCGGTCAAGTATCGAATCATGTCGACACAGCCTAGCCCCGACTCATGCGCCGCTCTCTTGGCTGGCCACGGCCTACTTCAGCACGGCCTGCCCGGTGCAGAGCTGGAAGCTGCTCGATCCGCCGCCGGTGAACGTCGCACAAGCAGTCGACTGATTTATCGCGGTGATCTTGTATGCGCCATTAGCAAAAGAAGTACCCACGGTTAACCCGGGATAGCTGGTGGATCCGACCGAAACCTCGGCGGTTGGGGAAGCCCCCACCGGCGATACCGAAACCAACGAGATCTGGCTGGGCACCGTTGTCGCCGTGGTCGGCACGACGACTCCGGCAGGCGCCGTCGTCGTGGTCGTCGCAGACACGCTCTGGACAGTGGTGACTGTCGCTGCAACCAAAGGAACGAACGGGTCGCGATTTCCATAGGCGCCGGAGAAGGTGGTTGCGGTGCCGCCAGCAGTGGTGGTAGTCGCCTCGGAGGTGCCAGGGGTGCCGGCGGGTGGAAGCGTAGGACTACTGCTTCCGGTCGGTGAGCTGACCAGCTTGGCGACGGCAAAGATGATCGCAATCACAAGCACGATGGCCAGGATCACCAGCAGGACCTTGGAGCCCGAAGATAGCCGCCCAAAGAACCCCTGCCCAGAGCCTGGGTCAGTATCGCCCTCTTGACGGGGTATCAGTTCGGTGCTGTTCTGAGACATCTGCTACCTCACCTTCTAACCGGCTGCGGTCGTGGTTGTCGAGCCAGCGGGGGCGGTGGTGGTTGTGGTCGAGGCGATCGGGACTCCCGGCGTGCCTACGGGGATGTTTTGGGTGAAGATCTTCGCCTGCAGGGAAGCGCTCACCTGCGAACCGTTTACCAGCGGACCCGTCTGCGTCCCGCTTCCGGAGAGACTGACGGTGCTCGTTACGACGAGCCTTGGCAGGTTGTCAAGACGATTGAGGAAGTCGAGCACCTGGAAGTATCCGCCCTTTATCTGAACGCCAAGCGTCACGGCCGCCGGAAGCGTCGATGCCCCGGGTGTCGAGGTCTGCGGCGCTTGGGGGGCGGGCTGGGAGGGGCTTATGGAAAGGAAGCTGATGCCGCTCTCGTTCGATATCCGGTTGACCATGAGGATGAAGTCCGCAAGTTGAGGATACGAAGGAATGGCGTTGGTAAGGCGAGCTAGCTCCGCATTGGCCGTGGGCAGTTGGGCCTTGAACGCCTCGAGCGAAGCTATCTCTGCCCGGCTGCTTGCTTGCTGGCTCTGCAGCGAGGCCAGCTCCAAGTTCGCCGAAGATATCTCCTTGCCTTTGGGGATCCAAATCAGGAAGACAAAGGCGCCGAGAAGGATCACCCCGACAAGAAGCGCGACTGCGAAAATCATGCGTCTGCGCATCATCGACTTCATTGCGAAATGCCCTCCCCGCTGAGGTAGGCCTGGTATCTGCTTGCGGTGATACTCGACGCAAGAGTTGCCGTCGAGCTGAACGTCACCACCACGTTGTTCGGAGCGTCGATGGAAGATTCGTTCACGCACAACTGCCCGCTGGACGCAGTGGACGACGAAACCCACGGATCAAGCAAGCCCGATACGGTGGCCAGGTCATTGAGCCAGTGCGCGGGTGCCTTCTGAGAACAGCCCATGCCGGCGAAAGTTATCGTCCCAGGGGTTGTTCCCGAAGGAGCCTGCCCGCTCAAGCTCGTCCACCAGACATCGGGTGGCGTGGCGGTGTCGAGAGTGTTCACCAGAATCGGCCACTGCACATCGCCGGCAAGTAGCGTCTGCAAGGTACCTTCCTGCTTTGTCAGGTTGGCCTTCACCTGGGCGACCGGAGCCAGCCTGGCGAGCTGTGCCTGCTCTTGGGCGAGCTGGACCTGGGCCGACGAAACCTGGTTGTTGGCGTTGTTCAGCTGGCTACTGCGAAGAGCAGTGAGGGCGCCGAGAATAACCAGAACGGCCAACACGCTCACCCCGGCAACTGCCAGGTCGCGGCGTACACGCCGGGCATCCTCCGCCTCGCCGCCCAGCAGGTTGATGACGCGGGTGCCGTCGGAGGCTATCCAGCGGCCGAGCGCAAGGGCGAGCGCCTCCGGCATTACGCCGGTGACGCGGTCCTTGTCGGCGGCCAGCATTTCCGGAACGCTGAAGTCGACCAGTTCGAGAAGGTCAAGCCGCTCG
>JAKAOC010000111.1 GCA_021823385.1 Actinomycetes bacterium | reverse complement strand
GATGTGTCCCGAACGCCGCTCGATCATCCCTGGCAGCAGGGCGCGCGAGCAGAGGAACGGACCAGTGAGATTCACTCGCAAGACCTCATTCCACTCGTCGAGAGGGACCGTCCAGGTCGGTCGTGTGGCTCCGGGGATGCCGGCATTGTTGACTAGGAGGTTCACGCCGCCGTACTGGCGCGTCAGGTACTCCCTCATCGATTCCACCGATTCGGCGTCCCCAACGTCACACACGTGCCAAGACGCTTCCAGTCCCCGCCGCCCGAGTTCGGCGGCCGAGCGCGCGATCGCCTCGCCATCGCGGCTGCACAACACGACCGACCAGCCCTCCTCGGCCAGGCGAGTCGAGATGGCCAGCCCGATCCCCTTTGAAGCGCCCGTCACCACAGCCACCCTCATGGCATTCCCCTCTTGTCTTGATCGTCCGCCCGTGCCAGGCAGGTAGGACGTCCTACGACGGCTTCTCTTGCCGCCGATCTCAGCTCCGGCCAACCACCACTTTGCCCACCACTGAACGGGATTCCAATACCCCGATTGCCTCGGGGACGCGCGAGAATTCGAAGGAAGCTCCGATGTGCGGCTTGATCAGCCCTCGGGTGAAGAGCTCTCCCAGCAGCGTCTGGGTGCTCGCCACCACCTCGGGCGCAACTTTCCTGTAGAGCCCCCAGTGCAGGCCAACCAGCGAGTAGTTCTTGAGCAGCACGTGATTGGCGGCGGCATTGGGTATCTCTCCCGAGGAGAAGCCTATGGTGAGGATCCTGCCCTCGAAGGCGATGCACTTCTGGGACAAGCGAAAGAGCTCGCCGCCGACCGGGTCGAAGACAACGTCTGCACCCCGACCGGCGGTGGCGTCTTTCACCGCCTCAACGACGTCGGCCCGATCCAGATCCAAGGCCAAATTCGCCCCCAACTCGCTGCAGGCGCGTGCGCGGACGACGCCGGTGGCGGTCGCGATCACGAAGGCCCCGGCCGCCCGACCAATCTGTATGGCGGCCGAGCCCACGCCGCCGGCGCCGCCATGCACCAGCAGCGTTTCGCCGGATTTCAGGCCGGCTCGCCGATGCAGCGCAACGTGAGCGGTGTGATAGGTAATCGGCATGGCCGCCGCAACTTCGAAATCCATCGATTCCGGGATCCGCAGCACGTCGGCGACGGAAATCGGCACCACCTCGGAGAAGGCGCCACTCGGCATGGAGGTAAGCCCGGCAACGCGCTCCCCCAACATCTCCCCATAACGCTCCGGAGCGGCGACAACGCGGCCGGCCAGCTCAAGGCCCGGCGTGAACGGGATCTGGGGTCTCTCCTGATACTTCCCCCCGCACATGAGGAGGTCAGGAAAGTTGACGCCGGCGGCCTCCACTTGGACGAGCACCCCATTCTCAGGCACCTTGGGCTCGGGCACCTCTCGGAGCTCCAGCGCGTCGCCAGGCCTTCCCAGCCTTATCACCTGCCAACTAAGCACGATCGGCATCCCCATGGTCGGAATCGCCCGCGGCGCCAGTGGGCGCCTGCGCGCGCAGTTCGCGCCGCAGCACCTTGCCGCTGGCGGTCTTGGGCAGCGCGGCGACAAATTCGACCTGCCGAGGATACTTGTAGGCCGCCATCTGGCTCCTGCACCACTCGATCAGCTCCTCCTCGGAGAGCAAGTGGCCTTCTCTAAGTCTCACAAAGGCCTTGACCGTCTCACCTCGGTAGGCGTCCGGCACGCCGACCACAGCAGCCTCGGCCACTGACGGATGGGCCAGAAGGAACTCTTCGATCTCTCGCGGCCAGACTTTGAAACCGGAGGCATTGATCATGTCCTTGATCCGATCCACCACGTAGAACCAGCCCCGATCGTCGCGGTAACCAACGTCCCCCGTTTTCAGGTAACCGGCCGCGAACGCAAATCGGGTCGCCTCGGAGTTCATCCAGTAGGAGGAGATGACCCCCGGACCCTTGATCCAGAGCTCCCCCATCTGCCCGTGCGGCACCTCGATGCCATTCTCGTCGACAACCTTGCAGCTGGTGTCCTGGACAGGGATGCCGACCGAGAGCATCCCGCTCTGGTCGTCCACCATCACGTCGCGCCCGAATGGGGCGGCATGGGATGGCGAGGTTGTCTCGGTGAGGCCATAGACGCTGTAGACGGGATTTCCGGCCCTCTGGCGCCACTCATCGGCCAAAGCCGCAGGTATCGGCGCTCCACCGCTATAGCACTTGGTAAGGGTGAAAACTTCACGCGTTCCCAGCTCCGCGGAGTCAAGTAGCGCTCTTAGCGCTGTCGAGGGGAGAACAGTGAAGGTCGCTCGCCACTGCTCGATCATCTGCAGGCATTGCTCAGCACGGAACCTGTAGAAGAGCACAAGCGGGCAGCCGCTCGCAAAGCTCGCGCAGATTCCTGCCATCATGCCGGTGATATGGAAGAGTGGAGCGCCTCCGAGAATCACATCCCCGGCCCCTAGCTCAGCCCAGGTCCTGAATACATGCGCGTTATGGCTGATGTTGGCGTGGCTGATCACGGCTGCCTTAGGGAGTCCGGTGGTTCCAGAGGTATAGACCAGTAGCGCCGCGTCCCGGGGGGCAGGGGCAAGGTGATCGAGCGAAGCGGTCGAGGCATCGGCGAACATGACCTCCTGATAGGGGGAGACAGGAACCTCGGCCACCCCCGCCGATGCCTCGACCGCTTCGCCCACAGCGCACAGTGCTCTCAGCTGGGAATGGCCGATAACCTCGCCCGAATCAATTGTCGCCAAGAGCTCGCCTTCGGCGAAGAGCGCAAGGGCACCGCTGTCGTTGAGTTGATGCAGCAGTTCCCGCTCACGCAGCATCGGATTGAGGGGCACAACCGAGCAACCCGTCCTCCAGGAGCCAAGCATGGCGCAAACGAACTCGGGGACGTTTTGCGTCCAAAGCGCCACCCGATCCCCCGGTATCATCCCCTGGCCAAGCAGCCATGCGGCCACCTTTCGGGACTGTGCGTCGATTTCACTCCAGCTCAGGGTAGAGTCCAGGTAGTGGATGCATGGCGCTTCGGGCTGGCGCGCGCAAGTCACGTCAAATAAGGACAGGCCTGTCTGCCCCTCACTCCGGATCGGATTCTCCAGTCCGGGTGGGTAAAGGTTGGTCCAGCTGGAAGCTTCGGACTCCCGCACCGAACTCACCGTGCGTAGTCTCTATCGACCGCGAACGCGGCTCGCGCGCGGCCGTCATCACGCTGGACGCTAAGCACCATCCGCTGGTCGATCCTCAGCTCGGAGGGCTCGTCGACCAGGCTGGCTATCAACCGTGGGCCTTCCTCCAACTGGACCACCGCCACCGCGTAGGGCAGCTTGTCCTCGAAGTACGGGTGGTAGCTGGTGTGGTAGACCACCCAGGAGATCAGCCGGCCCCTCCCCGAACTCGGCACCATCGTCCAGTTGGCCTCCAGGCACCTGGGGCACTCAGAACGGATGGGTAGCCAGGCATTGCCGCAGCCGAGGCAGCGCTGGTACTTAAGCACCCCCTCTTCCAAGGCCGCCCAGTACTCCCGGTTGCGCTCGTCAATTTCCGGTTCCGGTCGCGTGGTCATCGGCCGAGGATGAGGGTCGAGTGGGTGTGCATGATTCCCCCCTGATTGCTCACGATCGCGGTTCTGGCCTTGGGCACCTGCGTCACCGCGGTGCCGCGTATCTGACGCACCGCTTCCAGAACCAGCTGCATGCCCGGCATTCCGGTCTCCGAGAGCAGGCCGCCTGCCGTGTTGAGCGGCAGTGCGCCGCCCAGCTCAAGTGCGCCATCCTCGACGAACTTCCCACCTTCGCCCTTGGCACAGAAGCCGTAATCCTCCAGAGTGAGGAGCACGGTGATGGTGAAGCAGTCGTAGATCTCGGCAACGTCGATGTCCTTTGGCCCCAGCCCAGCCATCGCGAAGGCCTTGGAGGCCGAGACAGCTGCGGCGGTGGATGTGAGGTCCGGGCGCTGCGCAACTTCCCAGGAGGTCTGCCCCTGTCCGAATCCGAGGATGGGCACTGGATCAGCTACGCCTAGTTCCTCTGCCCGCTCGGCACTCATGACAACCGCGGCAGCCCCGCCGTCGGAGACAAGACAGCAGTCGTCTCGGCGCAGAGGCTCGACGATCCAGCGTGAGGCCTGATGGTCGGCGATGGTGATCGGGTTGCGCAGCTGTGCACCAGGATTGGCGGCACCGTGCTTACGGCAGGCGACTGCGATGGCTCCAAGCTGTTCGCTCGTCGTTCCGAACTGTTGCATGTGCCGCTGCGCGATCATCGCGTAGCCTGCCGGGGTCCCGAACCAGCCGTAAACGGCATCGTCACCCCAACCACGCTGGTAGGCCTGCCGGGTCCCGGTGCGCGGGTTGTCAGCGAAGGTCACCAGGGCTACGTCGCACTGGCCGGCCTCAATCGCCATGACGGCGAAGCCGATCATGCTGGCATTTGCCGCTCCGCCTTGGTCCCAGACGCCCCCAATGGCCGGCTGGATCCCCAGGGCCTCGGCCACAGTCTGGCCGTACATGCTGTGAAAGGTGGAAGTTGGGTACTTCACAAAGAGCCCGTCCACCACATCCTTCTCGATGCCCGCGTCGGCCAGCGCCTTTCGGCATGCCTCCACGTTGAGAGAGAGGGGGTTTCGGCCTGGCAACTTTCCATACTCCGTCTGGCCGATGCCCGCAATCACAGCGGTTCCTCTCAGGCTCACTCAGATCACCTCCTCGGCTTGCAGCTTCTCGATCTCCTCCTGGTCGAGCCCGAGCATCTCCCCGAAGATCTTGGCGTTGTGCTCGCCAAGCCGCGGGCTAGGCCGGAGACTGGATCGGGGATCCTCGCCGAAGCGCATCGGGCTGTGCGGAGCGATTACCTCACCCAAATCAGGGTGGTCTATTCGCTGCAGCATGCCACGCGCCCAAAGGTTCGGATCCTCGACAACCTCGCGCAAGTTCTGCACGGGCGCGCACGGCACACGTCCGCCGCGGAGGCGCTCGATGACCTCTTCCCGGCTGTAGAGGCTGGTCCAGGCGCCCACCAACTCGTCGACTTCGTCCATCCGCGCCACCCGCTCGCCCAGCGTCGCGAATCTCGGATCATCGGCCAGCTCCGGCCGGCCCATCACTTCGGCAAGAGAGCGCCAATGGAACTCGCTGACGCAGATTATCGCAATGTGCCCATCGGAGGCCGGGTAAACATTGTAAGGCGACTCGGCAAGGCCGGAATGGCGGTTGCCCGTCCGTTCCGGAATGCTTCCTCCCCCCGAGCCGAAGAGGAGCCCGAGGCTCGACATGAGCGATGGATAGATCGACTCCTGCATGGTGACCTCCACCACCTCCCCGCGCCCGGTGCGCTCCCGCTGATACAAGGCGGTAACGATGCCGGCGTAGAGATGGATGCCCGCCGAGAAGTCGCAAACTGCCGGCCCGGCCTTCACGGGGGGGCGGTCCGGGAAGCCGGTCGTGCTCATGATGCCGGCTATCGCCTGCACGGTAAGGTCCATGGCGGCGTACTCGCTGTAGGGACCCCCTCGCCCGAAACCAGAGCTCGACGCGTAGACCAGTCGTGGATTGACTTCATGCAGGCGGGAAGGCCCCAGCCCAAGGGAGTCCATCGTTCCGGGGGTGAAGTTCTCCAGCACCACGTCGGCCTTGGCGACCAGCTCTAGGAAGAGCTCTTTGCCCTTGGGGTGCTTGAGGTTGAGGGTGATGCCGTCCTTGTTGCTGTTCAGCATGACAAAGGGATAGCCAGCTCCGCCCACGGTCCCGCGCCTGCGCAGGTTTTCCCCGCCCAAGGGCTCGACCTTCACCACCTGCGCACCGCCCAAAGCCAGCAGAAGCCCGGCGTAGCCGCCATTGTAGATCTGGCCAAGGTCAAGTACCGTCAGGCCATCCAAGGGGCCGGCCGTCATCTACTCTCCTTCGAATACGGGTGGGCGGCGCTCCGCAAAGGCTCGCGGGCCCTCAGCCGCGTCGCTCGTGAACTGCAAAAGGCGGTTGAGCGACTGCTCGAGCCGGAGGCCGGTGGCCAGATCCATGTCCCTGGATCGCACGGCCAGTTCCTTGGAAGCCTGCACGGCCAGAGGCGCGTTGGCCGCCACCTTGGAGGCGAGCTCCAGGGCCGCGTCCATCAACTTCTCCCTGGGTACCACGCGGTTGACCAACCCCCATCTGGCCGCCTGTTCGGCATCCAGGGGCTCACCGGTGAGCAAGAGCTCCATGGCAATTGGATAGGGGAGGTTGGCAAGGACGCGCTGAGTGCCACCGTTGCCCGCGACTATGCCGCGCTTCACCTCGGAGAGCCCAAAGGTGGCGTGCTCGGCAGAGACACGCATATCGGTGGCGAGCAAAAGCGTCATGCCGCCACCCAGGCAGTATCCGTTCACCGCCGCGATTACGGGCTTCCAGACCTCAAGACCGCGGTTAAGCAGCTGGCCCTGTTGGGTCAGCCAGAACTCCGAGAGGTTAGCCGGCGCGTTTACGAAGCTCTTCAGGTCGGCTCCGACGCAGAAGGACTTCTCCCCGGCGCCGGTGATCACAGCAACCCGGATCGCGGCGTCATCGCGCACCCGGACCCAGGCGTCCGAAAGCGCCTGGTATGCCTCGGCGTCGAGAGCATTGAGTCTCTCCGGGCGATTGATGACAATCGTGGCCACACCGCCCGCGACTTCGAGATCGACGCTCATCGTGCGGAGCCATTGGTGCTGCGCAGCATCTCCCTTGCAACCACGAGGCGGTGAACTTCGGAGGGACCTTCGCCGATCCGCTTGATGCGAAGCTCCCTGTACCACCGCTCGGTGGGCATCTCCTTCGATACGCCCAAGCCACCCAGAATCTGGATGCACCTGTCCACGACGCGGCCGGCCGTCTCGGTGGCATACACCTTGGCAATGGAGGCGTCCGTCTTGAAGTCGAGACCCAGGTCGGCCTTCCAGGCGGCCTGGTAGACCAGCAGCCTCGCCGCACGCAGCTCAATCTCGGAATCGGCAATCATCCATTGGATGGCCTGCTTGTCGGCTAGGAGACCGCCGAAAGTCTCGCGGTTGTTGGCGTGCTCGATCGCCAGGCGCAGCGCGGCCTGCCCGATGCCCACCGTCGCGGCGGCATACGGGACCCGTCCGTGAACAAGCCACCGCTGGGCAAAGGCGAATCCCTGCCCGCGCTCTCCCAGCAGGTTCGCTGCCGGTACCCGTACCTCCTCGAAATTCAATTCGCACGGATAC
>JAKAOC010000110.1:3223-7246 GCA_021823385.1 Actinomycetes bacterium | reverse complement strand
CGCCAGGCGTTCCATCGCGATGTGGTGGTGGACATGGTCTGCTACCGGCGATTCGGCCATAACGAGGGTGACGAGCCGAGCTACACGCAGCCCCAGATGTACGAGATCATCGAGGCGAAGCGGTCTGTGAGGAAGCTCTACACCGAGGCCCTGGTCGCCCGTGGCGACATTTCGATGGAAGAGGCCGAGCAGTCACTCGACGACTTTCTGGGCCAGCTGCAATCGGCGTTGGACCAGACGCGCTCTTCGGCCCCGCCCAAGCCAACTGAACTGCCTAAGGCCCCTGAGCACAACGTCGCCTTGGAGGCCGTTGACACCCATGTGGCGCCCAGCGATGTTGAGTTGCTCGGTGAGGTGCTGCACAGCTTCCCTGCCGGCTTCACGGTCCATCCGAAGCTTGTAAGACAGCTTGACACCCGCCGGGATGTGCTGGCTGGCGGTGAAGTGGACTGGGGTCTCGGCGAGCAGCTTGCCTTCGGCTCCCTGGTGCTGGAGGGCTACGACGTGCGGATGGCGGGTCAGGACTCCCGCCGAGGGACCTTCTCCCACCGTCACGCGGCCCTCATCGACTATCGGACCGGCGAAGACTACGTTCCCCTCGAGCACGTGTCTGGCTACGCGAGTTCAGCTGGTCGCCACGGCCCCTTCGGCCGCTTCATGATCTATGACTCGCTCCTGTCCGAGTATGCGGCCCTCGGCTTCGAATACGGCTACTCGACCGTTAGGCGGGACACTCTGGTCATTTGGGAGGCCCAGTTCGGCGACTTCGCCAACGGCGCTCAGACGATTATCGACCAATTCATGGCGGCCGCCCACGACAAGTGGGATCAGGGGTCGGGCCTGGTCATGCTGCTGCCCCACGGCTACGAGGGCCAGGGGCCCGAGCATTCGTCAGGACGCATGGAGCGCTTTCTGCAGATGTGCGCCGGTGAAAACATGGCGGTGATGAACCTGACCACGGCCGGCCAGTTATTCCACATGCTTCGTGCCCAACCGAAGCGGCAAAACCCCAGGCCGGTGATCCTTTTCTCCCCCAAGTCCCTTCTGCGCGCCCGTCAGGTAAGGGTCCCGGTGGAGGTGCTGACCGGTGGTCGCTTCAACCCCGTGCTCGACGACGCGATCTTCAGCGGAACCACCCCAAGCCGCGATCCCGAGGAAGTGAGCCGAGTGGTCCTGTGCTCCGGCAAGATCGCCTACGAGGCCATTGCCGCAGCCGGCCAGGTTATGGAAGGTAAGCAGGACGGAGAGACCTGCGCCGTGGTACGAGTCGAGCAGCTTTACCCGTGGCCGGTGCCCGAGATCGCCGCAGTCTTGTCCCGTTATACGAGAGCGACCGAGGTGGTCTGGCTGCAGGAGGAGCCGGAGAACCAGGGCGCGTGGTCGTTTGTCCACTCGCAGCTTCATTCGCTGCTGCGCTCCGACTACCGTCTGCGCCACGTCTCCCGGGTTCCGGCGGGATCGCCGGCTACCGGCTCGGCGGCGATGCACGCCCTCGAGCAGGCAGATCTAATCTACCGGGCTGTGAATCTGAAGGTTTCTGAGGCTGCCTCGGGTCTCGTCCTCTGACGAGACCCGACTGCGGTTCTCGGACCCCTGGCATGCGCAGCCCCTTCTAATCTTTAGGCGTGAAACCAGAAGAACTTATCCCGCACCGCCCGCCGTTCCTTCTTGTGGACGAGATCACCGAGCTTCGTCCCGGGGAATATGCGCGCGGTCTTTGGCGCCTCACAGGCGAAGAGCACTTCTTCGCGGGCCACTTCCCGGGGCGCCCGACGCTCCCGGGGGTTTTGCAGGTGGAGTCGATCGCCCAGCTCGGCGCTTGCGCTGTGTTGGCTGATGATCGCTACACGGGCAAGCTGCCCCTCTTCGGTGGAATCGACCACGCTCGGTTCAGGCGCCAGGTTGTGCCTGGAGATGTTCTCGATCTTGAAGTCGAGCTGGTTCGGCTGTCGGCGCGCGCCGGAAAGGGCCATGGACGCGCAAGTGTGGACGGCTCCGTAAGCGCCGAAGTGGACATCATGTTCATAATCGCCGATGCGTAGAGCCGCGGCGTCACGTATGTCTGCGATGGCACCATGCTGACCGTTGCGACCTGGAACGTGAATTCGCTCAAAGCCCGCCTGGAGAGGGTGCTTTCCTGGCTGGAGCGCGCGGAGCCAGACGTGGTATGCCTACAGGAGACCAAGCTCACGGACTCGGCGTTTCCCGCGGACGCCTTCGCCTCTGCGGGCTACGATTCGGTCCACTTCGGACAGGGTCAATGGAACGGGGTGGCGATTCTTTCGCGGCTCGGAATCTCGGAACCTTCCCGCGGCCTAACGGGAGAGCCAGGTGGCGAGGCGCGCGCGCTTGGCGCGACCTGCGGTTCGCTAAGGGTTTACTCGCTGTACGTGCCGAATGGGCGGTCACTTGACTCCGACCACTACCGCTACAAGCTCGAGTGGATGAACGCCTTGGCCGGGACTGTCTCGGCGGAGCTGGGGAATCGGGAGCACTTGGTTCTCGGGGGCGATTTCAACATTGCATTCGACGATCGTGATGTCTGGAGCCCCGCCGCCTTTACGGGGGCGACACACGTATCGGCGCCCGAGCGTCAGGCACTCGACCGGATCTACCAATTGGGCATGATCGATCTCTTTCGGGCCCAGCACGAGGAGGAGGGACTTTTTTCGTGGTGGGACTACCGCGGGGGGTCGTTCCACAAGCGGCAGGGGATGCGCATCGACCTGCTGATAGGGAGCCCGGCGGTGGCGGAGAGCCTTTCGTGGAGCCTGATAGACAGAAACGAGCGCAAAGGACCCGGACCCTCGGACCATGCCCCGGTGCTGGTCGGGCTGCAAATCTGATAAGGAGCGGAAATGGCGAACAACAACAGCTGGATTGAACGGGTGACTGCCCCGGGAGACCCTGCCCGCCGAGAGCAGTTTCGCCGGATTAGCAACGCCACGCGGCGAATCATCGACTCGGTGGTTGACTCAAAGGCGCCCACGGACGTGCTAGCGGTGATAGCGCAGCAGGTCGAGGCCGTTGCAGGCTCCATCGGAAGCTTCCCATCGGGCCGCGACTACGAAGGTTTTGCCGAGGCAGCCAACGCGGGAGGCAATGGAGGGTTCCTGGACTTTTCGCCGATCTCCGGCTCGTCAAATCCCTTGGCTCCGCCCGTTGAGCTGTCTTTGGAGCACGACAGCTCCGGGACTCCGGTCGTCGTAGGCTCGGTCAACTTCGCCTCCGCCTACGAGGGTCCCCCGGGGAATGTTCACGGAGGGTATCTGGCTGCAGCCTTCGACGAAGTGCTCGGGCTTGCTCAAGGAATGAGTGGCTCGCCTGGCATGACCGCGCGGTTAACGGTCAATTACCGTAAGCCCACGCCTTGGGGTATCCCCCTCCGCTTCGAGGCGCGTATCGAGCGACGGGACGGCCGAAAGGTCTATACGACGGGAACCTGCTATGCGGGTGACTTGTTGACGGCAGAGGCAGAGGCCCTCTTCATCTCGGTGGACTTCACGCGCTTGGCCGAGCTGGCCGCGGATCGCCAAGGGCGCGCCGAAGGGCGCTAGAGCGGGAGTCTTGCCTTTCTCGCCCGGGCGAGCGCCTTCAATAATTTCAGCAGCGCGTCCGCATGTTCGGCAAGGAACTGCTGGGAGATCCCCGGGCAAGCTGCGAGGTCGTCACGGTCGGCGGGCAGGTTTGACGCCAGGTAGCTGACCGCCCGATCCGGAAGGAGGGACTCTTCGTCCGTGCTCAGGTCGTCAGCACGGCGCCGCCTCCACAGCTTGAGGGTTTCGAGCGCCGGATCGGTTTCAAGTGGGGTCGGCTCCGCGGTGGTCAAGCGATCCTTTCCGGCACGGATGTACTCCAGCGCCCGGCGCGTGGAGGCCCTTTGCGGAATTCCGTCCTGGATCATGGCCCCAAGTCCGGAAAGGAACGATGACGCCGGCCGCTCGGTCTTTCCGCGTTTGCGTGCCAGGGTCAGATAGAGGTGGTTCCGCGCCCGGGTGATTCCCACGTAGAAGAGGCGTTTTT
>JAKAOC010000110.1:0-3213 GCA_021823385.1 Actinomycetes bacterium | reverse complement strand
TTTGGCCCGGTGCAGCGTTGTCAGCGTGACGCCGTTGCGGCTCGCGCTCGCACTTTCGGCGGCTCTGACCCTGAACCAGCTCAAGAAGCTCGTCAGATCCATGCGGGGCTCGTTTCGGAGCGCCTCC
The DNA here is from genome assembly GCA_021823385.1 of Actinomycetes bacterium. Next base: position 3,086 of record JAKAOC010000110.1, on the reverse strand, counting down.
ACGGCCATCTGTCGAAAGTAGGCGAGAGAGTCCGCAGGACCACCGCCTGCGCCGTCGAGCTTGTACTCGCCGATCAAGTCGTCCAGGTGGGTGAGCGCGTCCTGCAGGCGCCCCCTCGGTCCGAGAAGTTCGCGTAGGTGGGCAATCGCCGCTTTCAGTGCACTATCGCTGACGATCTGGCCGGTGCCCGCCACGTGGTTGTGAATCCCGCGGGCGGAAAGCGCCGCCTGGTACTGGGGCAAGAGGAGGTTGGTCCGGGCGAGGACGGCTATGGAATCAGGTGTGGCGCCGTTGGCAATAGAGGCGTAGATCTGACGGGCGACGAAGGATGCCTCCTCTTCGGCTGAGTCGAAGGCGTGCAGCCTCGGCGGAGAACCACTCGGACGCTTGGCGTGGATGACGCCACCGTGCATGGCGATGGCGGGGTCAGCGAAGCCCTCCGCGGCGGCGTTGGCGAGATCGACGATCTCCGAGACCGACCGGAAGTTTGCCCGCAAGTAGCGGTAGGCAGCCCCGGGGAAGACCTGGTCCAGGTCCAGCATCAGCCGCGGGTGAGCGCCATTCCAGGCATATATCGCCTGCTTGGGATCACCAACGACACAGAGGTCGGGCTTCTCCCCGACGAGCTGCTTCAGCAGCGCGATCTGCTGTGCGTTCACATCCTGGAACTCGTCCACGTAGAAATGGCGATACCACCAGCGGATCGTCTGCGCGAAGGACGGGTTTTCGCGAAGCGCCGCTTCGGCTCTGACTATGAGGTCATCGAAGTCAACCTGGTGCGTTGCCGCCTTGAAGCGCTCGTAGGATTTCCAGGCGGCCGCTACGGCTTTGGGGTCCAGGTTGGTTTCTCTGCGGCTGGCGCGGTGCCAGCTCTCGTAGCCGTCCGGTGAGACCATGTTGGCCTTGGCGGTCTCGATTTCTCGCGTCAGCTCCCCAATTGCCAGGGTGCTCGCTAGGCCGTTGCTAGCCTCGCTTCCGGCCTTGGCAAAATGGCGCCAAAGCGAAGCGTCCTCGCGGACCGCCGCGGTGATCAGCCTTGTTTTGGACGTGACCAGACGCGGGACGGGCCTTCGCAGCTCTTCGAGATAGCGCCTGAGCACCAGGAAGGCGAAGCTGTGAAAGGTTCCGACCCAGGGCAGCTCGTACATCGACAGGCCTGCGAGCCGCGCCTTGAGCTCGTCCGCCGCCTGGTTGGTGAATGTGATTGCCACTGTGTTCTTTGGCGCCACCTCGGGGTCCAACGCGCGAAAGGCGATGCGGCGCGTTAGGGCAGTGGTCTTGCCGCTTCCGGGGCCGGCAACGATGCAGAGCAAAGAGGCGGGATCGGTCACCGCCTCAGTCTGCTCCACGGTGAGGCCGCGAAGATAGGGAAGGTCGTCCATGCTCACGCCTCTTTAGGCAGCCGATATTACAGGGCCACTGCGCGGCGAGAGAGTTGCACCGGTGCGATGATCATGGTCTCGGCCGGCTCGGCACAGCAGAACCATGATTCGGTCAGCTTAGGTACGCTACGGTCCAGTTCCGCGCTGTAGTCGAAATCCTTGGCTGCAAACCCCAGGCGCGAGCACGTCAGGCGGTACATCTGATCAAATATCTCCCACGCCTCCAAGGACTCCAGCCAGCCTGGCAAGTGATCCGCCAGGGCGCGCTGCAAGCCGTCGAGTTCCTGCCACGGTGATTTCCAGGAGTAGGACAATGCATCTTCGTGTGAGCGGGCAAACAGGGCCCGAGTCTGTGGGTCCTCGAGCAATAGCGATCCCGCCGGAACGAGCAGTCGAATGGTGAACTGGATGGGGTCTACGTTGCTGATCAGCTCCTGGTCTTGGACGAACTCGAATAGACCGACCAGATCGGCCGGCGTGGTCCAGGGCGTGAACGGCAAGAGCGAGGGGCGCAACTCGATTCCGACCGCTCGGCAGGCACGCACCGCTTCGGCCATCTGGCTGCGGGTGTGCCCCTTGCGCAAGCGCTCCAGCACCTCGTCGGAGGTGTGTTCGAAGGCGGAGACGATGAATGCGCAACCCAGCTCGGCTAGCTCCGGCAGAAGGTGGCTGTGTTCAAGGAGGTGCTCCACCTTGATGGTCGCGTCGAAAGTGAGGTCTGGGTGGGCGGCATGCATTGCCTTGAGGACGCGCATTGAGTGCAGGGGCGCATTGAAGAAGTCGGGATCCCCGAAAGTGATGTGGGCGGCCCCCATGGATACCAACTGGTCGATGTCGGCCAAGACCCATTCCGGTTTGTTTATGCGAATGCGGCCTTGATATACCGTCGGAACCGGGCAGTGGGAGCAGCTATGCATACACCCGCGGGTTGCCTCGGTGTAGCCCGTCAATCTCCCGACGCCGCCTACGGAAAGCTTGGCGTAGGCGGAAAGCGGGGGGAGTAAGGAGCGGTCGAGCGCCGGTGGCTCGAGGGCACGCATCTCGCGATTACGCGTGACCGATCGTGGTCCGCCCGCGCTTTTGGCGCCGGTCCTACACAACCCGTCTATCCAGTCCAGAATGTCCGAGATCGTCTCGCCACTGGCGAGCAGCCCGACGGTGGGGGGCAGATCAGCCTGAGCCAAGTTCACCGCGTAAAGGCCGAAAAGGGCCACAGGAAGCTCCGGGTGCTGAGCGTAGGCGCTCTGGATTAGACCGAGGGCAATCGCGCTGGCCGTGTGCATGGGCACCGAAATGACCAGAGCGTCGTGGCCTTGCAAAGAGGAGAGCACGTCACCTGAGCCGGCCCGATCGTAATCGAAGACTTCAGTTTCATGGCCGGCCGAGGCCAGGGCGCCGGCAAGAGCAAGACTCGAAAGCGGCTGATGTCCCAATTCATATAGTGATGCAACCAAAACCTTCATGGAAAAAACCCTAAGCGTCCGTTGCGACGCCGGTGTCGAACTCGAAATGCAGGAGTTCTCGTGCCGACCGCAGCGCTGCGACCACGGCGGCTGAGCCTGGGGCTTTGGCGAATATGAAGCCGAGGTAGCGGTTGTCGTAGGGTAGAGGCCTCAGGCGGGTGCCCACCGGAACTGTCAGCTCGACGCCCTTGACGAAGCGCACGCGCGAAGCCGCCTCGACGCCTCCTACCTCCACCAGGGT
>JAKAOC010000109.1 GCA_021823385.1 Actinomycetes bacterium | reverse complement strand
GGGAGTACGAGCTCAATTCCAAGCGCGTGCGAGGCGAGCTCGAACGCGAGTACGTCTCGCTCTTCGAGCGTTTCGCCAACATGATCACTCGGGGGGAATTCCCCTTCTACGCGGATGAGCCGGCCGAGGCTCCCCGGGTCGGGGACGGAGTGTTGGTGCTCGATCAGGAGGGCAACATCATCTTCATGAGCCCCAACGCCGCCTCCGCGTTGCACCGGCTCGGCCATTTCGCCGCCAGGGTCGGGGACCCTTTCAGCGAGCTGGGACTGGAGATGACCGCCGCCGACCGTGCTCGCGTCACCCGGCTCCCGGTGGTGGAGGAGGTGGAGACCAGGCCCGACTCCATCATCATCTTCCACGCCATTCCGCTGCTCGCCGAAGGAGAGTACACCGGCGCCTTGATCCTGATGCGTGACATCACCGAGCTCCGGCGCCGGGACCGCCTGCTGCTCTCCAAGGACGCCACCATCCGAGAGGTGCATCACCGGGTCAAGAACAACCTGCAGACCATCTCCTCGCTGCTGAGGCTCCAGGCCCGGCGGATGGGCTCCGAGGCAGGAAAAGGGGCGCTTATGGAGGCGGAGAGGCGCATCCGCTCCATGGCGCTGGTTCATGAGATCCTCTCCCGCGATGTGGGCGACCAGGTGGACTTCCACGAGGTGGTGGCGGCGATCGTACAGCTCGCCCACGAATCGGTACCCCCCGGGATAGACCTTGACATCAAGGTGGTGGGCGCGGCCGGCGAACTCGATGCGGCCCTGGCCACCCCGCTCGCTCTGGCGCTGGCCGAGCTGGTCCAGAACTCGATCGAACACGCCTTTGGTGCCAGGGACGAAGGGCAGGAGTCCCGCTCGGGCAATATCACAATCTCCTTCGACCGAGGTGAGGAGCGGCTCGACATCGAGGTGGCCGATACCGGCGTAGGCTTTTCTCAGGGCTTCGATCCAGAGGGGTCCTCTTCGCTGGGCCTCGCAATCGTGCGCAGCCTTGTTACCACCCAGCTAGGCGGGAGCATCCGCTTTGAAAGCCGGGAAGGCGCGAGGGTCCTGATCGAGGTGCCCGTGGAGCCAAGCTTCGAGTGATGCTACGAGAGAGATTGCCATGAATCAGCTGAACCGACCTGTGGTGCTAGGGCACCGGGGGGCTTCTTACGGTCGCCTGGATAATTCGAGAGCGGCGTTCGCGGCCGTGCGCCCGGCGGGCGGGGACGGGGCCGAACTCGACGTGCGCGCGACCCAGGACGGGATTCTGGCCGTGGTCCACGATCCGATCGTGAAGGGATACGGAGCCATAGCCGAGAACTCCTACGCCGAACTCTCCCAGGCGGCCGGAGGCGAGCTTATCCGAATCGAGGAGGCGCTGGAGATCCTGGACGGACAGATCGTAGACATCGAGATCAAGAGCGAACCCAAGGAGGTGGGCTGGGTACCGTCCGAGCTGACCTCCCGCCTTCTGGGCAGGTTCCTGCAGTCTTACTCCGGCAAGTGCGACATCTTTGTGACAAGTTTCTCAGAGGCGGCGCTGGAGGCGTTCCACAAGGTCGCATCCGGATACCGGCTCGGGCTCCTCACCGCCATCGGCGAGGACGTGCCCGAGCGCTGCAAAGCGGCAAAAGGCCTGGGAGCTGCGTATATCCTGCCCCACCACTCCTCACTGGACCGCAACGCCATCGAAGGCGCACACGATGCGGACCTACAGGTGTACACCTGGACCGTCGACGTCGCCTCCCGGATCGCCGAGCTGGCCTCCTTCGGTGTGGACGGAGTTATCACGAACCGGATAGATTTGGCACTTGCCGCGCTAGGTGCCAATATCGATTGATATGCCCGAACGCGATGCCGGCAGTGGTGCGGCGCCGCTAGAGAGTACTTAGCAAGGGAAAACCTGGAAATGAAGATCGCTGTTTGTGTAAAGCAGATCCCGGACCCCGCCTCTCCCCAGAAGCTCGACGCGTCCTTCAACCTTGCCCGCGATGGCAAGCTGATCATGGACGAGACGGACTCATTTGGTGTTGAGATGGCGCTTCAACTGGTCGACGCCGCGGGTTCAGGCGAAGTCGTCGTCTTCTCGATGGCGCCGCGCAGCGAGATGGCGGGCATCCGCAACGCGCTGGCCATGGGCGCCCATCGTGGCGTGCTGGTGAGCGACGACGCGCTGGCGGGCTCGGACGCCCTCTCCACAGCCAAGGTCCTTGCCAAGGCCATAGGGCGCGAGCCTTTCGACCTGGTTATCGCCGGCACTGAGTCCAGCGATGGATACACGGGCACCCTCCCTGTGCAGATTGCCGAGCTGCTCGGCATGGCTGCAGTCACCTTCGCCAAGAAGGTGCAAGTCGAGGGAGGCTCCCTCAAGGTGGAGCGCCAGACCGAGGCCGGGTACGACGAGGTCGCCTCGCCGCTGCCAGCGGTCGTCACGGTGACCTCCGGCGTGGTCGAGCCCCGCTACCCCTCGTTCAAGGGGATCATGGCGGCCAAGTCGAAGCCCGTCGAGACGCTGGGCGTAGCCGACCTGGGCCTGACCGCCGGCGACGTCGGCAAGACCGGGGCGCGCGAGGAAGTCTCCTCGGTGCGCGAGGCCGAGGCGAGAGCCGCCGGCGCAGTGGTCGTAGACGAAGGCGACGCCTTCAACAAGGTTGTCGAGTACCTGGAGCAGATCAAGGTCATCTGATTGGCTCGTAACCCGGCGCGGAGCCGGGAACGCGTGGCGATGCCGGCGCTAGATGCCGGCGAGAGAAGAAACGGATTCTAATCATGGGACTTTCGAAGATCTGGGTGCTGGCCGAGGTGGCCGGCGGCAAGGTTTCCGCGGGCTCGCTCGAGTTGGTAAGCGCTGCGAGCCGCTTCGGCGATGAAGTGACGGCCTTCGTGGCCGGCGAGGCCGGTGGCGAGGTCGAGTCCGCCCTGGCGAGCTTTGGCGCCTCGCGCCTGGTGGCCATCACCGACCTGGACTCGCGCCTGGCGGGTTCGGTTGCGGCCTCGGTCATGGCCGCGCGCGCCGCAGGAGGGCAGCCTGACGCGATCCTCTTCCCCGCCTCCTACGAGGGGCGGGACGCGGCCGGGAGGCTTTCAGCCAAGCTGGATCGTCCGGTCATCACTAATGTGGTCAACCTAAACCAGGACGGCGGGTCGCTGGTGGCGGAACACGCCATCTTCGGCGGCAGCCAGATTGCCAACTCCCGCTTCACGGCGGACGGCCCGGGCATCTTCGTGATCCGGCCCAAGTCCTTTGCGGCCGAGGAGAACCCCCGCTCCATCTCCACCGAGAATGTCTCGGCAGGTGACATCGGCGCGGCCGGCGCGGCCAAGATCGTTGCCAGCCATGTCGAGGAGCGCACCGGACCCAAGCTCGACGAGGCGCCCGTGGTGGTGGCCGGCGGACGCGGGCTTGGCCAGGCGGACAAGTTCGCACTGATCGAAGAGCTGGCGAGTCTCCTTGGCGGGGCTGCGGGCGCCTCCAGGGCCATTGTGGACGCCGGTTGGGTGCCTTACGCCTACCAGGTGGGCCAGACCGGCAAGACCGTCAAGCCGAACCTCTACATCGCCTGTGGCATCAGCGGCGCGACCCAGCACATGGTCGGAATGAAGGGTGCCAAGAACATCATCGCCATAAACAAGGATGCCGATGCGCCGATCTTCTCCATCGCCGATCTCGGGATCGTGGGCGACGTGCAGAAGGTCCTGCCGGCCCTCATCGAGGCGGTCAAGGCCCACAAGGGTTAACCGGCCCGAACTCGAAGGTTGCTCCCAAAGCGCGTAGCCTTCGTCACATGGATGAAGAATTGATCACTGGAGCGGCCCTGGAGATTCTCTCCCAAGGGCCGCTTGCTTTGTCCGAGCTTGCCCAAAGGCTTATCCAGCGTGGACTTCTCGAAGAGGGTTACGACGAAGACGAGCTGATCGATGCGCTCGACGACGACGTCTGGCTCGATGATGACACTGCCCTCTCCATACCGGCCCTTACCGAGGGGCGCTGCTTCACGCATCGCCTGACCCGGGAGGAGAAGGAGATCGGGCGCCTTCTCCAATTCCCCGACTTCGCCGGGCTCTGGCTGCAGCTCGAGGAGCGCGCCCGGCACCGAGGTGTCTCTCACTTCAGCATGCTCGACGACGAGTTCGTCCAATGGGTGGTTTCGATGGATCCGGACTGGCTGGCACCCTTCGCGCCCGGGGAGTTGATCCAGGTAACCCGGAACGATGGAACCTTGGTCCTGGCCGCCTGCGACGAGACCGGCGACGGCCGGAAGGAGCGGCGGGCAATCGCCGAGCTGCACGAGCGCTTCGTCGAGGCAAGGGAGTCCGGCGACGCCGAGGACTTCACGCTTCGCCTCCTGGCCGGTGATCCAGGATTGTTCCGCAGCCCCCAGCCGCCGCTCGGCGAGATGTTCGTCGCCTGCCGGATCCCTGTGGTGGGAGCCCAGATCGAAGGCATGGACTCCCGCCTGGACGATCACTTCATGGCCATCCTCTCCGACCTTTACGGATTTGACCGCTGCTGCCGGCAGGCGCTGGGAGCTCTAAAGAGCGCGTTCGCTTATTGGCGGGTACCCGAGCTGCGTGGCGAGGTCGACCTCACCGAGGCTGCCCGCAACCTGGCGCACTCCCAGGTGGCCCGCGCCTTTGCCGACCTGTTCCTGGAGACCAAGGTGGGCGACGCGCCGGCCTTCCGTGAGTTCGCGGAGGCGCTCGCCAAGGTCAAGGGTGAGCGGGCCGCGGCGGGGATGTACCTCCTTGGCTGCGTGAACGACGTTGCGCTCGACCTCGATCGCGCCCGCGCCGGCTTTTCCATGGCCCACATGCGCGATCCCGACTATCAGCCGGCCGTCGAAGCGCTGGCCGAGCTGGCCGCCGACCGGGGGGATGCCGCCGAGGCCAGGAGCCTCTTCGGCCGCTCGGTATCGGTCTGGGCGCAGGAGGAGGCCGAGGTGCTTGACAAGCTCCTTGGCGCGGACCTCCCCAAGGTCGGCAGGAACGACCCCTGCCCCTGCGGATCGGGCAAGAAGTACAAGGCCTGCCACGAAGGCATGCGTGCCACCCTTACACCGGAACAGCGCCACGCCTGGCTGATGCGCAGGATCGCCCAGTTCCCACGCCGCCCTGGAAACGGGCTGCGCATGGCCACGGAGGTATCGCACCTCGGTGAATTGTTCGACCCTGGACACGAGGGCCTCTTGGAAGACGCAATGGTCGTGGACGCCATGGCCTGGGACGACCGCAATCTTTCCGCCTACCACACTCGCCGCGGCCCGATCCTGCCTCCCGAGGACGCGGTCATCGTCTCCGCGCTGGCGGAATCGCGGCGCGACCTATGGGTGGTGGCCGCCAGTGATCCGGGCCGGCAACTCTCCTTGCGCAATGTGCGCAGTGGCGAGGAGGTCCAGGTGGAGGAAGGCCACGGAGCCGTGGATTACCCGGTGGGCAGCAAGCTCCTGGTTCGCGTGGTCGAACTCCCCTCGGGGAGTTGGCTCTACGGCATGGTATACCCGGTGCCCGAGGAGGAGGTGCAGGAGGTGTCGGCCATGCTGGAGGAAGGGATGGATTCCTGGGACCTTGTCCAGTGGTATGCGGAGGGCTCAAGCTCCCCCGGGGCCATGTCAAACACCTCCGGAGAGGAGATCGTCTTCTGCTCGGTTACGGCGAGGCTGCCAGATCCCGGAGCCGCGGCAACGATCCTGGACCGGCACTTGGAGAAGGACGGTGACGGCGCCTGGGTCGAAAAAGAGGACACCGAACTCATGGAAGACGCGATCGTGGGCACATTCACGATCGAGGGTGACCTGCTCGCCTACGGAGCCAACTCCGTGCAGCGTTTCGCCCGGATATCCAAGAGGGTGGAGGAGCTGCTCGGTGATCTGGAGATCGTCGAGCAGCGGTTTACACCGCTGGCAGAGGCCATGGCCGAGGTTGGCGAGGATTTCGGGGAGGCGTCCTCGGCGCCGCTGCCCCCTGACGATCCGGCCATGCAGGCGCAATTCCAGGAGATCATGCAGATGGCCGAGCTGAAGTGGCTGGACCAGCCGGTGCCGGCACTGCGCGGCAGCACGCCGCGCCAAGCGGCGGCGGATCCCTCTTTGAGGGGGGACTTGGAGAGGCTTCTCGCCAAGTTCGCGAGGGACGAGGCGCGCTTGCCCGCGGGAGCGGCCGGGTTCAGCGCCTCCCGGCTGAGGGCGTTGCTGGGGCTTTAACCACCTTCGCGGATTCTTAATTTGGGGCTACGTGGCGCGCGCCCGGCAAGAGGCCACCGGGCGGAACCGGAAGCCCAGGCGCCGATAGAGGGCGATGGCGGGGTGATTGTCCGCGTCCACAAGCAGGGCCACCCGGGGACGCGTTCCAAGCAGGTCCTCCGCCACCAGCGAGCACACCTTGGCGCCAAAGCCCTGGCCACGCAGGGCTGGGTCGGTTCCGACGCCGGAGATGAAACCCACCTCGGCGCTCGACCAGGCATCGGCCGCGACCGAAGCCACTCTTGCACCGTCTCGGTATCCCGCCCAGCGCCCGACTCCATCCATTCCCACTTGGGCGTAGCTGTCGGGGTTGGCCCGGGCGAGAAGCTCGGACACCTCCGGCCACTCGGCCTCGGCGATCCACTCGGCGCCGGCCGAGCTGCCCGGTGGAACCGAGGAGGTGTCCATCCAGCCGAACTCTTCGATAAGGCGCAGCCAGGGCAACTGCTCCAAGAGCAAACGAACCAGCGCCAGGTCTCCCTGGGGCCTGAAGCCCATACCCATCTCCTCCAGGGCCGGTGCCACCAGCCTCGAGGCGCCTTCGAGCTCGCCGGAGAGGACTATCCGGTCACGCGCGCAGGCCTGCGGAGAAGCCACGGCCACCGCCCCTTGTGCCGACCAGGCGCGCGCCCCATGGTTGAAGCCCTGCGCGGCCCATAGGGGGTACGGGTCGCCTTGGCAGGCCTCGGCCAGACTCCCGATGTCGGTGATTTCTTCCACCGGAGGGGTACTTAGACCAATGGCCAGGGGTATGGACGTCGATCCGGGTCCAGCGCGGGAAGCCTCCGCTTGCGCACCAGGAAGCGAGCCCTGGACCGGAACGCCTCTATCTCCTCCGCATCGAGCAGCCCTTCGAAGATGGGGGCCGCATCCTCGCCCGCCTTCCGCACCGTTTCGAGGTCCTCCTCGTCCAGCGAGGTGCCGCCGAACTCCCAGATGACGGTGCGCAGCTTGGGCTCGGTGTGGAAGGTTAGGCCGTTGTCGATGCCCCAGATGTGTCCCTCGGTGTCGATGATCACGTGGCCGGACTTGCGGTCGGTGTTGT
>JAKAOC010000108.1 GCA_021823385.1 Actinomycetes bacterium | reverse complement strand
GGAGCCGATCAGCCAGACGACCAGCAGCGTCGCCACCACTGCGACCACGCTACCGACACCTGAGTCGACTCCACCAAGTTGATACCTGGTCAGCTTGGCGCCAAAACGGTTGCCGACCTGCCGGCCGAGGCCCCCGATCAGCGAGGCTGCTCCGAAAACCACGAAGAGCAGGACGACGGTGCGCCAAAAGGAGGTTGCCGGAATCAGCGAAGCGATCTTCGGTGCGATTAGCGCACCCAGGAACATGCCGATCCAGAAGCCCCCGTAGGAGCCCAGTTGGACCGCAGCGCCAAGTTGAGCGCCGCGAACGGCGGCGTAGCCGACCCCAATGAGTATCAGGAGGTCGACCCAGTTGAACCCGGCAATGATGGCAGCGGCAATGAGGTGCAGTTCGTTCAAGCCTGCACCCTGGGCTGGGGGTCTCTCTTGGGCGGCACGTCGATCATTCTACGGGAGAAGCGAACCAGCCTTACCGAATTGCTTCTGAAGAGGCGTCACTCTGCTACCAGTTCGAGCTGGCTTTCTATCTGGTCGCGATCCATGGGCTGGCCGAGGTGGAAACCCTGGACCTTGTCGATGCCGAGCTTGCGCATCAGCCGGATCTGGCCGGCCTTTTCTACGCCGATGCCTACGACCTCCGCACTGAGCGAATGGGCCAGCTCAACGAGTCCGGAGAGGACTCCCCAAGAGCGGGAGTTTTCCTCCAGGCCGAGAACCATGGCCCTGCCCAGCTTGACCTGAGAGACGTCATAGCGCGAAAAGACGGCCAGAGCGCTGGCACCCGAGCCGAACTCGTCGACGCTGAGGGCGATGCCGGCCGCGCCAAGGCGCGCCACCGAATCGTGACAGGTGCAGTCGAGGTCAGCGTGGATGTCGGAAAGCTCGACATAGACGGCGCCTTGCAAGATCTCCAGGGCCTGAATCCCCTCGATGAGGGTGTTGGCCACCTCCGGCTCATCCAGTTCATCTCCGGAGAGGTTGATGTTGAGGGCAAGGCCGGAATTAGGGTAGGTGCGCAGCCAGCCGGCAATTGCCTCCAGAGAGCTGGAGATGACGAAGGTTCCCACTCGGGGAAGACGGCCGATATCTTTGGCAACCTGCATGAACTCTGCGGGGAAGAGCATTCCGCGCTCCGGATGGCGCATGCGCACCAGCGCCTCCACGCCGCCGATCCTCCCACTGTCGAGGGAGTAGATCGGCTGAAACAAAACTGTGAGGTCCTCCGCGTCGACCGCGCGCCGAACGTCGTTCTCGAAGCTCTTCCGCGCCCTGGCGTCGCTCGCTGACTCCTTGCTCGAATAGAACTCGACTTTGGCCGATCCCCGCACCTTGGCACGCTCCTTCGCCGCCATGGCATGCGAGATCGCCTCCTGTGCATCGAGGCTCGGGTCGTCCAGAAGCGCTACTCCGATGCTGGCCGTTACGACGACCTCCTCGCCCTCGGGAGCAACCACGGGGCTATCGAGCACCGCCCTCAGCGCTCGCGTCAGCGCTTCGGCCGTTTCCTGGTCCGCTACCCCTGACGCAAGAATCCCGAAGCGATCTATCTCCAGATGGACCAGGATCTGGTCGGCATTCAGGGCATCCTCCATGCGGTGACCTACCACCTTGAGCACAGCCCCGGCACCGCTGGAGCCGATCGCCCTTTCGATCACGCTGAACCGATCCACGTCAACGACTATCAATGCGGCACCGGGAACGTCACGTCCCAAGCGCGGGCGAAGCAGCTCATACTCGTGAAGCAGGAAGTCGCGTTGGCGCAGCATGGTTACCGGGTCGATTCCGAAGGCGGCCGAAGGCGCTTCCTCTTCATATGCCTGGTAAGCCTCCGCCGGCGCGCTTGCGTCGATAGACTCGCCGTCCCAGCTGGCGTAGTCGTCCATGGGCTCGATGGCGATCAGGAAGCTGTCCGGAGATTGTGCCGTTGAATGGATCAGAGCCCGCACGCGCATGTAGGAGCCGCCGCCGTCCATTAGGCGGACCTCGACCTGGGTGGCCTCGTTCTCGCCAAAGAAAGTCTGCAGCGCCGCCTCGAACAGGTCCAGGTCGGCCGGATGGACCAGAACCGCCAGATCAAGGTTGTCGAGCTCGTTCGGACCGTAGCCCAGCAGTGCCGAAAACCCCGTGCTTATCGCGTTGACGCGCCTTCCCGCACGCGCAAGCGACACGGTCGCCTCATCGGCTCCAACTCCTGTATCCACGTCCACGTTGGTCTTCATCAGCAAGCCCCTCCGGCAACTATCACGCGATCAAGCGACGATGCGCCGCCAACCGGCCAGCACGGTTGTCCGGAGATCATCAAGGAGGACACCCAAACCCCTCGGCGCGCTGGCATAGATACGATATCGACAGCTTTAGGGGCAAATATGAGAAGAATTTGGCTTGCGGCGACCCCCTTGGGAACCGGCCACTTTCAGCCGGAATCCTGGGCCGGCGCCGGGCACAATTCATCGGCCAATTCGGCTATCTCATTCTCGACTTGGTACAGAAACGCCCGCTTTAGGATCTCTCCATTCTTCCCGACAGCCACAAATGCACGCTTCGCCCGCGAAGTGTACGGGGCCCCTCCTTCCCTCGCCACCCCGTATCGAGCGGCGACAAGCCCCTCGGAATCCTGGAGAATCTCGGCACCTTCCAAGCCAAGCTCCCCCGCATGCACATCCCGCGCAGCCTCTACGACTACCACCACCGAGAAGCCCGCCGCTCTCCAGCGCGCCAACGTGCCGGCAACCGCCTTGCGTTCAAGGCGGTCGGCCGGAGAGTCCGGCTCGAGGAGCCAGAAAACAGCCCATGGCCGTGGTGAGGCAGGAATCGGCCCGCTCGCCGAGTCAGCGCTCCTAAGAGGGTGCATGCCTAAGATATATACCCGCGCACCCGGGGGCACACAAGCCGGAGGCGAGTGCGTCCTGGTTATTGAAACGGGGAGTTTCTAAATGCTGGCATCCGCCTTGGACGGGATCAGGCTTTCCATTCATGTTTTGGCGGCAGCGATCTGGGTGGGCGGGCAGTTCACCTTGGCCGGGCTGGTCCCGACGCTGCGCGGAGCCGGCAACGGAGTGGCCAACCTGGCGGCAAAGGCTTTTGCCAGGATGTCCTGGCCCGCCTACGCAGTGCTGGTGCTCACCGGCTTCTGGAACGTGGCCACAATACAGACGGCACAGACCAGTACCGCCTGGAAGGTCGTGCTGGGTGTCAAGTTGGCGGTTGTCGCCCTCTCGGGTCTCTCCGCCTGGCTGCACACCAGGGCCAAGACTCCGGCTCAGAATGCGGTTTGGGGCGCAATATCGGGAACATCGGCAGCTGCGGCGATGATCCTCGGGGTCTTCCTGGCAGGTTGACGCGGCCGACTGGAGCCAGGCGCGACGGCTTCGGGCCACGCCCGGCCGCCGGCACGGAATAAGCGGTTCACCGCCGGTGATGCCTTGTGGCGGCTGGCATGCACCGACCTCACAGTCGTCTAATATTTAGGAACCCATTGGGCCAACGAAGTCCCAGCGGAACCATTGGTACCCGTCTGGCATTGGAGACTCGATTGGCATCCAGCGCACCTGCCTCCCTCTTCAACACGCTTTATAGCCCCGAATTCGAACACGACGCGTGCGGCGTCGCCTTCGTCGTCGACATCAAGGGGCGCAAGTCGCACGAGATCGTGGAAAAGGGTCTCACTGCGCTCATGAATCTCGAGCACAGAGGCGCCTCGGGTGCCGATCCCGACACCGGCGATGGTGCGGGAATCCTGATTCAGATTCCCGACGACTTCCTTCGGTCAGTAGCGGGTTTCCAGCTTCCCGACCCGGGCCGCTATGCCACGGGGCTGGCTTTCTTCGATCGTGAAGGGGACGCTGCCGGGGCCAAGGCGGCCATTGCCGCGATCGCCGAGCAGGAGTCGGTGGAGGTGATCGGCTGGCGTGAGGTCCCCGTGGACAACTCGTCGCTGGGAGCGGGCTCCAAGACCGCCGAGCCCCACATCGAACAGCTCTTCATCGCCTCCAGGGGGCGCACTCTGGAGGGGCTGCCGCTCGAGCGCGTAGCGTTTGTCCTGCGCAAGAGAGTCGAGCACGAGGTGGGAGGCGTCTACTTCCCGTCCTTGTCCGCACGGACCATGGTCTACAAGGGCATGCTCACCACGCCTCAGGTCAGCCAGTACTACACCGACCTCTCCGACGAACGGATGGTCTCTGCGCTGGCACTGGTACATTCACGCTTCTCGACCAACACCTTCCCCTCGTGGTCGCTCTCGCACCCCTACCGTCTGATTGCTCACAACGGCGAGATAAATACGGTCAAGGGCAACCGAAACTGGATGCAGGCCCGCGAAAGCCTGCTCGCCTCCCACCTGTTCAGCGGTGATTTGGAGCGGATCTTCCCGATCTGCACGCCGGGGGCCTCGGATTCGGCCAGCTTCGACGAGGTCTTGGAACTCCTCCATCTCGGCGGAAGGCCCTTGCCTCACGCCGTGCTGATGATGATCCCTGAGGCGTGGGAAAACCATCGCCAGATGCAGCCGGAGAAGCGGGCCTTCTACCAGTTCCACGCCTCTCTCATGGAACCGTGGGATGGCCCCGCCTCGATCGCCTTCACGGACGGCACCCAGATCGGTGCGGTGCTGGACCGCAACGGCCTGCGCCCGTCGCGCTATTGGGTCACCAGCGACGGGCTGGTCGTAATGGCTTCGGAGGTGGGCGTCCTGGACATAGAGCCGGAGCGGGTTGTCGCTCGCGGCCGCCTTCAGCCGGGCAAGATGTTCCTCGTCGACACCTTGGCCGGCCGCATCGTGGGAGACGACGAGATCAAGGGCCGGCTGGCGGCCGAGCGCCCGTACCAGGAGTGGATCGACGACAACCTCCTCTCCCTCGACGACCTGCCACCCCGGCACATGCTGGTTCCCCAGCACTCCAGCATCGTCTGGCAGCAACGCCTCTTCGGCTACACCACCGAGGAGATGCGCCTGATCGTCGCTCCGATGACCAGGACCGGACAGGAGCCGATCGGCTCGATGGGGTCAGATACCCCCGTCGCGGTGCTCTCGGAGCGCTCACGGATGCTCTATGACTACTTCACCCAGCTCTTCGCACAGGTCACCAACCCTCCCTTGGACGCCATCCGTGAAGAGCTCGTCACCTCGATGGCGGGGACGATCGGGCCCGAAGGCAACATCCTTGCGCCCGATTCCCACTCCGTGCGCCAGATCCAGCTGCCCTATCCGGTGATCGACAACGACGAGCTGGCCAAGCTCATGTACGTCTCCGAACCGGGCGGCACCCCGGACTTCTCAGCGGCGGTCATCGACGGGGTCTACCCGGTCGACGAGGGCGGCGCCGGCATGGCCGCGGCACTCGAGAACATCCGGGCCCAGGTGAGCGAAAGAATCGCCGCTGGAGCGAACATCATCATCCTCTCAGACCGCCAAGCGGACAGGTCCATGGCGCCGATCCCGGCGCTCCTCCTCACCTCAGCGGTCCACCACCACCTGATCAGGACCAAGAAGCGCACGCAGGTGGCACTGGTGGTCGAAACCGGCGAGGCACGAGAGGTGCACCATATGGCGCTTCTGATCGGCTACGGCGCGGCCGCGATCAACCCGTACCTCGCCTTCGACTCCATTGCGGACATGATTCGCGAGGGCGTGCTGGAGGACCTCCCTCCGCGCAGGGCGATACACAACTACATCAAGGCGTCATGCAAGGGCGTGTTGAAGGTGATGTCCAAGATGGGCATCTCCACCGTCGCCTCCTACACCGGTGCCCAGGTCTTCGAGGCCGTCGGGCTGAAGACGAGCTTCGTGGACGAGTACTTCACCGGAACACCCTCGCGAATAGAGGGAGTGGGGATCGAGGAGATCGCCTCCGAAGTCGCGACCCGCCATCACCTGGCCTTCACGGAACGCCAGTCAGAACTCGCCTACCGCGAACTCGAGGTGGGTGGCGAATATCAGTGGCGGCGAGAAGGTGAGCACCACCTCTTCAACCCGGAGACCGTCTTCAAGCTCCAGCACGCCACGCGCAGCAAACGCTTCGACGTCTTCTCCGACTACTCAAGGCTGGTCGACGACCAGTCAAAGCGGCTGGCAACGATACGCGGTCTTATGAAGTTCCGCACAGGGGCACGGCCACCGGTTCCGATCGAGGAGGTCGAATCGGTCTCCGAGATCGTGAAGCGGTTTTCGACCGGGGCAATGAGCTACGGCTCCATCTCGAAAGAGGCGCACGAGACCTTGGCCATCGCCATGAATCGCCTGGGCGCCAAGTCCAACACCGGCGAAGGCGGAGAGGATCCCGAGCGCTTCATTCCCGACGGGAACGGCGACTCACGCAAATCGGCAATTAAGCAGGTGGCGTCAGGCCGCTTCGGTGTCACCAGCGAATATCTTGCCAGCGCCACCGACATCCAGATCAAGATGGCCCAGGGCGCAAAGCCAGGCGAGGGCGGGCAGCTTCCCGGTGACAAGGTCTACCCCTGGATCGCCAAGACGCGCTACTCCACCCCCGGTGTAGGGCTCATCTCGCCGCCTCCGCACCACGACATCTACTCGATCGAGGACCTCGCCCAGCTCATCTTCGATCTCAAGAACGCCAACCCCGAGGCGCGCGTGCACGTGAAGCTGGTGGCGGAGGTCGGAGTGGGAACCGTGGCGGCGGGCGTCGCCAAGGCGCATGCCGACGTCGTGCTCATCTCAGGTCATGACGGCGGCACGGGCGCGTCCCCGCTCACCTCGCTCAAGCACGCCGGCATACCGTGGGAGCTCGGCTTGGCGGAGACGCAGCAGACCCTGATCGGCAACGGGCTTCGAGACCGGATCGTCGTCCAGGCGGACGGCCAGATGAAGACCGGACGCGACGTGATCATCGCCGCGCTGCTCGGCGCGGAGGAGTTCGGATTCGCCACGGCGCCGCTCGTCGTTTCGGGATGCGTCATGATGAGGGTCTGCCACTTGGACACATGCCCGGTGGGGATCGCCACGCAGAACCCCGAACTTCGCAAGAATTTCAGCGGAAAGCCGGAGTTCGTGGTCACCTTCTTCGAATACATCGCTGAGCAGGTGCGCGCCTACCTGGCGGAGCTGGGCTTCCGCAGCCTCGACGAAGCCATAGGCCGGGTTGAGATGTTGGATGCCACCGAGGCCATCGCGCATTGGAAGGCAGCCGGCCTTGACCTTTCGCCGATTCTGTCGACCGCGCACCTCACGGACGATCCTCCGCGCAAGAGCTCCGTGAAGCAAGAGCACGGCCTGGAGCGCGTCCTGGACAACCGCCTGATCGATGCGGCGTGGAATGCCCTTGCCAATGGTGGCCGAGTGCGGGGCGAGTTCGAGATCCGCAACCTCAACCGCTCGGTGGGAAC
>JAKAOC010000107.1 GCA_021823385.1 Actinomycetes bacterium | reverse complement strand
AGCCGCCGGTAGCCGGGTCCGCCGCGATGCCCACGATGGGCTTGTTGAGGGGTTGGCCGCCCATGGACCCGTAGAAGGGGGCGTTGAAGGAGAAGATCCCCCCGTCGGAGGCCACCTCCCAGTAGCCGCCGGTAGCCGGGTCCGCCGCGATGCCCACGATGGGCTTGTTGAGGGGTTGGCCGCCCATGGACCCGTAGAAGGGGGCGTTGAAGGAGAAGATCCCCCCGTCGGAGGCCACCTCCCAGTAGCCCAGATAGCTGAAGCGGTCGGCGACCGTCTTGGCGCTGGTGCCGAAGACGGTGCCCACCGTCACGTCGACGGTGCCCGAGCCGGCGGGCGAGACGGCGGTCATCTCATCGGGGCTGACGTAGGTCGTCTGGTCGGAGAAGGCGGGGACGTCCCCGAAGAACACCGCCGACTTGGGGGTGAAGCCGGTGCCCGTCACCGTCACCGTCGTCCCTCCGGTACCCGGACCCGATGCGGGAGAGATCGAGGTGACCGTGGGCGGCTCGGCGATGACCAGACCGGCCGGTGAGGACAGGCTGGTATTGGCACCACCGATCGTCTTCGCTGGCGTCGGGTTGCCGGTGGAGGTGAGCTGGGAAGGGGTGTACTCGGCGAGGAGGTTCGAGGTGCTGTCGGCCACCCACAGGTCCCCGGCCGCGTCGAAGGCGACGTTCTCGGGAAAGTCGAGACCCTCGGGGCTCGACGAGCTCGGGCTCGAGATCGTGACGGCGGGCGTCGGGCTGCCCGAGGTGGAGAGCTGCGAGGGCGTGAGCTCGACCAGGGTGCCACAGTTGGGAGTGCAGTTCCCGGTGTTGGACGCCCAGAGGTCACCATGGGCGTCGAAGGCGAGGCCTTCGGGGTCCACGAGGCTCCCACTCGAGATCGTGACCGCCGGCGTCGGGCTGCCCGAAGCGGAGAGCTGCGGGGGCGTGAACTCGACGAGGGTGTACTGAGAGCTTGTGTTGACGCCTGCGTTGGACACCCAGAGGTCACCGTGGGCGCCGAAGGCGAGCGCCCAAGGGCGCGTGATGCTCATGTTCGTCGCGGAGATCGTGACCGCAGGTGTCGGGCTCCCCGAAGCCAAGAGCTGCGGGGGCGTGAACTCGACGAGGGTGTCGTTGCCGTGTTCGGCCACCCACAGGTCTCCTGCAGCGTCGAAGGCGAGACCGGTCGGATTCGAGAGACCGGAGATCGTGATCGCGGGGGTGGGCGTCCCGGTCGTGGAGAGCTGCGACGGGGTGTACTCGATCACCGTGCCAGGTCTGTCGTAGTAGTTCGACACCCACAGGTCTCCTGCAGCGTCGAAGGCTTCGCCGTAGCCAGGGTCGAGCTTTCCCGAGCACGATGTGCACGCCGATACGGTCGCAGTGGGAGCGACGTTCCCGCTCCCACCGAGCGGGAAGGAGGTGATCGTGGACGGAGAGCTCCCGTTCGCGACGTAGAGTCCCCGAGGGACGCTCGCTGACGACGAAGCGCTCGCCACCGCGGGGTGGATTGCGACGTTCCCCGCCACCAGACTGGCGAAACCACCAGCGACGACAGCGATCATCGACGCGGCCAGAAGACGGATCATCGGCATACCCGCACGGCGTCGATTCGCCCGCGTCGTTCGTGCCTCTCGACCACAAAGCTCCCTCATCTTGCCACCTCCTCGCTGCCTGCACGAACAGATCGCGTCGGATTCACGGCAGGTCGAGTCCCGCGCGGTGGTGTAACGAGTCGTCGGTTGCGACGGTGTCACGTCAACCTCGGTTGACCGGCGTATCCGGTTCAACCTTTGTTGCAGGATATCAGTATATGGACTGGATGGGAAGTACCTCTTTTCAGTCTATGAGTTGGTGTGCGGGCGCGCACGTCTAGACCCTCGTCGGGCGCCGGGGGCGGGAACAGCGTTGGGGTTGCTGGACGGTTAGCCCGAAGTTCCCCCCGTGATTGTCGCGGCTATCCCCTGACATGGGACTTCCTGCTTCGGTCCTGACTACAGGTAGCCGAGGCGATGCGAAACACCGAGGAGCTCGAAGGCGCTTCGCTGCAGTGGCGTCGGGGTGGTGATGAGAGTGAAGCCTTCGAGCCTGGAGTCCGCCGGTGTGATCCGGTTGGAAGTTATCGTGGCCAAGTCACAGAGCAGGGTCGCGAAGCTGTGGACCGGAAAGTGTTCGGGAGTTACTTTGGTGGCCGCCTTCTTGAGCGCGGGGGCCGAGCGCTTGGCCGGGGCCACCGGACTCGTCCGGGCGGCTTCGGCATTCTCTTTGTCGTCGTCCCTGAAGAGCATGGGAGCCAGAGCCCGCTCCATGTGCAAGCTCACGTAATAAGAGAGCATGCGCAAAAAAACGTGGGCCCGCACCCGCTCGGCGGTCCTATGCCGTATCGGGCGGATGTCGAGGTCGGTGTTGAAGGCGCGAAAGGCCCGCTCGACATGGCTGAGCGCCTTGTAGGCCGAGACCACCTCCTTGGTGGCGAGCGCCTCTTCACCCAGGCTGGTGCGCAGCACGTAGATGCCATCCAGGGCGGCCTCTGCGGCGATCTCGGCCTCCCGGCGGGAAAAGCCGAAGGCGTCCTCTGTGATCGCAAGCTCGAAGTGCTTGGCCATCTTGTACCGGTTGACGACTTTGCCCACCCTGAGGGCGATGGCATCCGCGCCCCGGAGCGGCCGGCGCTCTCTGGCCACTGCCACGGCGATCTTGGCCAGCTCGGCCTCCGTGGCCTGAAGGAGTGATTCGCGCTTCCTCCTGCGTTCGGCGGCCAGGAGCGGGTTCTTGCAGGCCACCAGGCGCTCGCCGGGAAAGTCGGGGTGGAGGATCTCCACCAGGTCGGTCTCGTCGAAGAGCCCGAGCTGGATGGCACCGCTCTCGGTCAGGGCCTTGATCTCAGGCGCGCGCAGGGCGCTCAGGTAGTCAAGTCCGCCCGGGACGACGTCGTCTCTCAGGCGCGCCTTGGTGAGCATGCCCCGGTCCCCGACCAGACAGACATGAGTGATCCCGAAGCGCTCCTTCAGCTTGGCGACCTGGTTGGCTACGGTCTTGGGATCTGCGGTGTTGCCCTTGAACACCTCGATGGCAACAGGCACCCCTTCGGAGTTG
Organism: Actinomycetes bacterium; assembly: GCA_021823385.1. The sequence goes on along the minus strand of JAKAOC010000107.1, from coordinate 4,278 downwards.
GTAAGCAGGCCATAGACGATCTGCAGCCGGCCGTGCACCCCGTCCTTGGGATGACCGAGCGCGCCCAAGGGGCAGGTCCTGCCCTCGAAGGCGGCCGAGGAGACGTCGTAGAGGACCAAGGTTCCCCCGCTCAGGTGCCGACGGGCAAGTGCGTCCTCGATGGCTCCCTGGCGCGAACCCAGCCAGTCCATCGCCTCGTAGAGGTCATCCTCGTCACAACCGGACAGCCCGAGCAGCTCCCCCAGGGAGGAGCCGGCCGTCTCGGCTCTCAGTCCCCGCGCCATGGCGAGCTTGGAGTCCGGTGCGATCACCTGGGCACAGACCATGGCCACAACAGAATCGCGCATCCGGGAGGGCTCGGGAGAGATCACCTCTTCAAGCCCCAGGCGCCGAAGCGTCCCCAGCACCGCCGCCACGTGCCCGTGGGGCAGGCTGCGGGAGATCTCAAAGGCTCCTTCAAGTGCACCAGGTGGCGTCTTGCCGCCGAGCGCCGCCTGCACGGCCGCGATCTTGTCCTCCGGCCAGTGCGAGAGGTTGGCCAGAGTGCGGTTCTTCACCTTCCCCCCTTCGCGATAGCTCTCCCGCAGGAGCACGGCCGGGGGAGAGTTGCGGTTCGGCACCCGCACGATGTACATGACGACATTCTACCCTCTGAGATCGAAGGCATCAAGCCATTAGACCATAATCTACATGACTACGCTATCTCCGGCCCTCAGACCGTACTAACCCAGCTCAGAGCGGATGCAGGGTGTCAGAAACGTGATAGACGGGGGGAACTACGGGCTAAAGGGTCCACCGGCATCGGGCTGAGCTGGTGATGTGCCTCTCGGCGCAGGTGCACGACTCTGAGGCCCAATCGGGCGGGCTTGGTTTTGGCTGCCCGGTGGCCACCTGAGCCGGGGATGCTCGCCGAGCGCCTCCGGCGGGGGAGCGGGGTTGGGGACACAGGTGATGGTGCCCAAGTCCTCGGCAACAGCACCTTCGCATTGGGGTCCATTTTGAACCCCGCCTGCCTTAGTTCGGGTACCACTTGGGCTGGAGATCCTGGAGCGCCTCGATGGACTTGGCCCTCCCGTTCACTTCACCCCTCCGACGAGCGTGGCGCGAACGCGCCGTGACAATGACTCGATTCTTCGCGGTCGTGCTCTCCTGATGGGAACCTTGTCTACTTGGAGAAGAGCGTGCGTGTCCGGCCCTTTGCGGGTGGATGCGGACAGAGTTAACTCAAGGCACTTGTACGGCGACGAGCCAGTATGCCCCTACTTGCCGATGCTGACGGTTCGCTGCACGTTGAAGCTGTAGCGGCCGCCGGGATAGATGGCAGTGCGCAGCTCGATCGGCTGGCCCGTGGGGACGGTGAAGATGCTGGAGGCTCTAAAGGCGCTGGAGCCCGGTGTGACCTGGAGTAGGGCGGCCGTGGACTCGTCGACGGCCACCGCCTCGAAAGTTTGCTCGACCTTCAACTCGTCCAGCCCGAGGATCTCGGCGGCCAGCTCGTAAGTGCTGCGGGCCTCCCCTTTGAGCTTGGGATGGACCTTTTCTGCGATGCTTGGCCCCAGTACCGACCGGTAGACGGCCATAGGTCGCTCACTTGCCATGCCGACCGAATCGACCTGCAAAACGCGGGAACCATCGGCAATCTGCAGCCGACGGGCCACATCCGGCGCCGCCTTTATCCAGCTGGTAGCCAGGACCGTGTAGCTCGGGCGCATGTCAAGGGCCGCGATGACACTGCGGAAGGTCTGCATCTGCGTCAAATCCTGCGACACTCGCCGCCGCGAGACGAAGTTGCCAAGTCCCGGGATTTTGGTGACTATTCCGTCTTCCACGGCCTTGGTCAGGGCTTGGCGGATGGTCACCCGGCTCACGCCATACATCGCAGCCAGCTCGCGTTCGGCGGGGAGTTGGTTGTCGAGCGGGTACTCGCCCGCTCGGATGCGGGCGCAAAGATCCTCATAGACGAGTTCGTGGCGAAGGGCAATCCCGCTGAGTGCTCGCACCGGCTCGCCGGCCTGGCCACCCCCTCGTGAAAGTTCGCTCACTATGACTCCTTGCTCTGTTCTCGGTGGGTGCTTGAAATAGCAACGCCGTCGGCGTCCCTCCAGTTCCTCGAGAACGGCTCGTATCGGCTCTTTCTGCGAAGCGTAGCGGCGCTTGCGGCCGGTGGCCAACGGCATTCGGCGGCGGTGCCCGCAGCCTTAGTCTCATCAGGACTTACCAGGCCTAGCAATGGACGCCGTGCTTGCAGAGGACCGCGAGCCACGCGCACTTCGGTGGAGACCTGGATAAGTCCCAGAGATCCTCTCATCTGGTCCGGATCCTGCTGCCCTGCAGCCGGGTTGGTCCGCCGGCTTTGCGTTGTGCGACTTTCTCCCGCGAAGTGATGTCTTGGCGTGCGATGCTCCCGCTTCGGTGCGCAAAGGTCTGAATGGGTTTACCGATCAAGGGTTCTCCAACTATTTCCGGCGAGTGCTTGACACCATCGAAAGGCAACTATATCATGGCGGTCTAGAGAGGTCTAGATCGGTCTAGACCAAGACGAGTAAGGGGGGTGAGGGTCCTGACTTCCATCCTTGGATCGGGCCAAACCACTCGATTAATCTGTTCCGCCCAGCAGGGTGCGCAGCGATGAAAACAATGAAGCTGCTTTCTCCAAACGGTCATCTGGGCTTTGCTCCCCTCCGTCCGGAGAGCTTTGAGCGGGGCCTGGACGAGGCTCCCGATATCATCGCCGCGGACTCCGGCAGTAGCGATATCGGCCCGGCCCCACTGGCTCTCGATTATTCCACAAGCCCGCTGGAATGGCAGCGAGCGGATCTTGAGCACATGCTTCTGGCCGCGCGGCGGCTCAAGGTCCCCATGATCATTGGCTCGTCGGGGGACTCGGGGTCCAACAGCCGGGTCGATCTTTACGTGCGCCTTATCAAGGAGATCGCCGACGAGCATGGCCTCGAGCCGTTTCGCATCGGCTATTTCTATTCGGAGGTCCCGGTTGGCGAGCTTCGTCGCCGCTTGGAGGCCGGAATGGTGATGGCCGGCCTAGACGGCCGCAGCCAGCTCACTTTGGATGACCTGGACCGTACGGACCGGGTGGTGGCGGTGGCAGGCGTCCACCCCTTCGTCAAATTGCTGGACGAGGGTGCCGACGTCATCATCGGAGGTCGATCCAGTGACTCTGCCATCTTTGCCGCCCCTGCCATACGGGCTGGCTTCGCCGAGGCGTCCTCCTACCACCTGGGCAAGCTCCTGGAGTGCGCATCGTTCTGTGCCGAGCCCTACGGAGGCAAGGAGAGCGTGCTGGGAACCATCTCCGCCGAGGATATCCGGGTGGCCGCGATGCACCCCGAACAGCGCTGCACCGTGGCCTCCGTATCCAGCCACGCCATGTACGAGCGCCCCAACCCCTTCTCCGAGTTGGTGCTTGGCGGGCACCTCGACATGAGCCGGTGCCACTACGAGCAGGCCGACGTCCGGACCACACGGATTACCGGAGCGGTTTTCGAAAAAGCCGAGCAGTTGACAGTCAAGCTCGAAGGTGCAGGCCGCGTCGGTGAGCGGTTCATCGGCTTCGCCGGTATCCGTGATCCTTACACCATTGCCCACATCGACGAGGTGATTGACTGGTCGCGAAACGAGGTGACGCAAGCCTTCGGAGACGACGGTTACTCCCTCTTCTACCACCGCTACGGGATCGACGGCGTCATGGGGCAGTGGGAGCCGACCCCCGTCGCCGGCCACGAAGTAGGTCTGGTCGTGGAGGCCGTCGCCCCCACCGTCGCCAAGGCCGAACAGGTGTGCATGACGGCCACACGCCAGCTCTTCTACGCTCGTCTCCCGGAAGTCAAAGGCACAGCGGGAAGCACGGCCTTTCTATTCGATGAGGTGATTCGGGCCAGGCCGGCCTGCACCTGGACGATCGACCACATCATGCCGGTCGACGACCCTCTCGAGCTCTTCCCTACGCATATGACCCAGGCCGGGATCAGCTCCCAGGCGGGCGAAGTGAAAGCAGGTGTGAGGTGACCGCTTTAAAGGATCTTGCCAAGACCATCCGGTCAAAGAACGCAGGGGTGGAACTGGTCACCTTCGACATCATCTTCGAAGACTTTGCCACTTACAGGGCTGTTTGCGACTCAGGTGCAGTGACCCGGGAGTCGGTGGCCCGCCTTTACAGGGTGGATCCCTCGGTGATCGTCGAGTTCGTGACCTTTGATCCGGCGCCGGCCATAAAGTTCACTCTCCGGCGTGACCGCCCGAGCGGAAGCCCGGGCGATCCTG
>JAKAOC010000106.1 GCA_021823385.1 Actinomycetes bacterium | reverse complement strand
CTGCTGGCGGGGTGATAAAGCTCGGCCACCGTGACGGTCGTGGCGGGGGAGAAGGTTCTGCGCCACAGCACTAGGACCGGTTCGTGCGGCGCCAGGCGAAGCGTCCTGGTGATCGAGTCGCTTGGCGCCTCGGCACGGATCCGGTACTCGGCCCGTTGCAGAGGAGCGACCTGCAGTAGGTAGTTCGTCGGCGTGACGGAGGTGAAGTCCTGATCGAGGTATCCGGGGGCGGCCGCCGGGTTGACCAGGCGGCGTTCGAGCTGGATCGGCACGCCGTCCTCCAGGTGGAGCATCTCGGTGGAGTAGGCCTCTTCTCCGGGCTCCATGCCCAATTCCGCCGCTTCCGATTGGCTCAGGGCCACCACTCCGGAGGTGAGCAGCTCGGCCCGGTAGGCATGCCCACGCGCCATCACTTCGCTCCTGATGTCGCGGATCTCGACCAGAGTCGAGATGTAGCGCGCCGGAGAGACGAACGTGCCGGATCCCTTTACGCGGTGAAGAACGCCTTCGTGGACCAGGTCCACCACGGCTCGGTTGGCCGTCATGCGCACCACGCCAAACAGCCGCGCCAGCTCGTTCTCCGAAGGGACCCTGTCCCCCGAGCGGAGCCTTCCTTCCCCGATCTCCTGGAGTAGGAAGGACTTGATCTGCTCGTAGACGGGTGCTTCGACGGGGGTGCTCACTCTGCGGTGACCTTCGGGAAGATCGCCAAGGGCGAGAAGGCGGACACGGACCCTTCCTCGACCAAGGTCTGGGCGCGCTCGATGTCGGCGGCGAGGTAGTGGTCTATGTCGTAGTGGGGGACGTGGGCCCGGATCAGCTCCATCACCGGGGCCAGTCCCGGGCTGGTGGCATACGGCGCGCGAAGGTCGATGCCCTGGGCCGCCGCAAGCAGCTCTATGGCGATTATCCCCGCCACGTTCGCCGCGATGTCGCCCAGCTTGCGGGCGGCGAAGGTGGCCATGGAGACGTGATCCTCCTGATTAGCCGAGGTGGGAAGGGAGTCGACGGAGGCGGGGTGGGCGAGGGTCTTGTTCTCGGAGGCCAGCGAGGCGGCCGTCACGTGCGCGATCATGAAGCCGGAGTTCACACCCCCGTCCTTGACCAAGAAGGGCGGAAGACCCGAAAGGCTGGAGTCGATTAGCAGCGCGATTCGCCGCTCGGCCAGGGCGCCGATCTCCGAAGCCGCGATGGAGAGCATGTCCGCCGCGAAGGCAACCGGCTCGGCATGGAAGTTCCCTCCCGAGAGGACCTCGGTGGTGTCGGCGAAGACAAGTGGATTATCAGAGACCGAGTTGGCCTCCGTCAGCAGCGTGGCTCCGGCGGTGCGGATCACGTCCAGGCACGCGCCCATCACCTGCGGCTGGCACCGCAGGCTGTAGGGGTCCTGCACCTTCTCGCAGTCCTGGTGGCTCAACGCGATTTGCGAGCCGGTCAGCAGCTGCAGGTAGGTGCGAGCGGTGTCGATCTGGCCCTGGTGCCCCCTCAGGTCGTGAATGCGGGCGTCGAAGGGGACGAGCGATCCGGCGGCCGCGTCCACAGACATCGAGCCTGAGACAATGGCGGCTCCGAAGAGGCGCTCCACTTTGAAGAGTCCCGCCAGCGCGATCGCGGTGGAGCACTGGGTGCCGTTGAGAAGCGCGAGCCCTTCCTTGGCGCGCAGAGCCATCGGCTCGAGCCCTGCCAGGGCCAGGCCCTCTCGAGCCGGACGTCTCCGGCCGTCGATCCAAACCTCCCCCACGCCCAACAGCACCGCCGCCATGTGGGCCAGCGGCGCCAGGTCACCTGAGGCCCCGACCGAGCCCTTCGACGGGATGACCGGTATCGCGCCGCGATTGAGCAGCGCAAGGAGAGCATCGACGACCGCAGGGGTGATTCCCGAGTATCCACGTGCCAGGCTCGCCACCTTGAGGAGCATCATCAGGCGCACCACGGGCACGGGCAAGGGGTCGCCTATGCCGACGGCATGGGAGAGTACGAGGTTGCGCTGCAGCAGTTCCAGCTGATCGCGGGCGATCCGCGTGTTTGCCAGCCGCCCGAAGCCGGTATTGATTCCGTAGGCGGCATCGCCTTTTTCGGCGATCCGCTCGACCGCGGCCGCGCCCATCGCTATCGCTGAAATTGCGGCGGGGTCGAGTTCGGCGCCATCGGTCTCGAAGTAGGCCAGGCGCAACTCGTCAAGTGTCAACGAACCCGGTTTAATGGTGATCATCGCAAATCCTGTCTATACAACCTTGCGGCAATAATACCGAGGCAAAGTTGTATAGTCAAGTCCCCGCGCAAAATTCCTTCCCTTCCGGCCGTAGGGCCGAAGGTCCCTAATTCCGGGAAACCGGTGGCGTCCGCCGTTCCGTGGTTTGACTCCGTCGCCGTGCGGGACCAACATCGAGGCGGTTGCTTCAGGTGCGGGAGGTTCATTGGCTATGGCTGCGGACGGCCGTGCGGGTGGCGAGAGCCGTGCCCTGGTCTACACTTCGATCGTCACCGCTGCGCTCACCTATGGCCTGGTGGGTCTCGGAAGCACCGTCAGGGTGACCGACTCAGGTATGGGATGCCCGTCCTGGCCGCTCTGCTACGGCCAGCTCGGCCCGATCTTCCATTATCACCCGATCCTGGAGGAAAGCCATCGCTATCTGGCGGCCATCGTCTCCGTCTTCGTCTTTGCAACCTTGGCGCTCGCACTTCGCTCGAGCCGCCTGCCGATGCTCCGCCGAGCGGCGAAGGTTGCGGCCGGATTGGTGGTTTTCCAGGTCCTTTTGGGCGGCCTGACGGTGCTGGCGCGCAACGCGCCCTGGACCGTCGCGCTTCACCTGATAACCGGGCTGGTCTTTCTGGCCTCGGTGACGGTGACGGCCGCGTTCGCGGTCCTGGGCGACCGCTATCGCGGTCTTGCATCCACGGCTAGAAGCTGGGGCTTTTGGTCGCTGGGAACCACTTTGGTGCTCCTATTCTCCGGGACGCTGGTTGTCGGGTCGGGGGCAGGGGCGGTCTGCCCGACGTGGCCGGTCTGTTTCGGAAACGGTCCCGGTCGCCTGACATTCATCGCGCTGTTGCACAGAGTCGTCATGGGGACGGCGGGTGTGCTGATTGTCGCCTTCCTGTTGCGCGCATGGCGCGACGGGGACAGGGCTTGGCGCTGGCGCTCGGTGTTCCTGGCGGCGTTGTTGGGCCTAGTGGCTCTGATCGGAGCCGGGGTCGCCATCAGCAAGTCGGCCCCCGCTTGGGCTGATGTACACCTCGCGGCGGCCGCGCTCCTCTGGGTCACGCTGGTGGTGCAAACCTTCACCCTTGGGGCGGCACCGAGGACGGCGGACGTGGACAAGCCCGTGGTCCAGGAGGCGCGCTAGGAGCCTGCCAGCGCCTTGAGCACCGCTTCCACGTCAGCGATGGTGTTGTACAAGTGGAAGGAGATGCGCAGGCGTCCTCCGCGGTATGCGGCCGAGACACCCTCGGCAAGGAGGCGCTCTTCGGGAACGTCGCTCGTGATGCTCACTATGGCGCTGTTGTTTTCAGGAATTCCGATGCCCTCGCAGAACGCGTTTCCCAGTGCGACGTTGTGGCTGTGGATGGCCCCGAGGCCGGCGTCGGCCAGGATCTCGAGAGCGATGGCGGCGGCGGGCGTCGAGAGCCAATCGGGCGACGCCTGGTATCCGCGCGCATCCGGCGCAAGGCGCAACGGGCCACCGTAGACGGTGGACCAGGGATCGTCTCCGGAGTACCAGCCCGGAAATAGCGGCTTCACCCATTGCCTGGCCGCTTCGGATATCGCCATGAAGCCGGTGCCGCGCGGCGCGAGGAGCCACTTGTAGGCGCTGGCGCCCACCACGTCGAAGCGTGACGCCCCGATCGGCAGCCATCCGGCAGCTTGCGTCGCATCTATGAAGGTTCGTGTGCCGGTTTGCCAGGCTCTCTCTGCAAGGGCGTCGAGGTCCACGATCCGGCCATCCGCAGACTGCACGGCGGCGACTGCCACCAGATCGGTTTGCTCGCTGATCGAATCGAGCAATCGGTCGAACGGAACCCCGGCCGCCTGGATGCGTCCGGCCTCCGCGGCGGCCAGGAAGGGGAAGATGGTGGAGGTGAACTCCTCTTCCGCATAAAGAACGCGGGCGCCTTGGGGGAGCGACGCGGCCACCATGGCCGCGGTCACCGAAAGCTGGCCGACGATGCCGACATCGGCGACCTCGGCTCCCGCGAGCCGGGCAAAGGCTGCTCGCGCGCGGTTGACGTCCTGATCGAAGGCCACAACATCCTGAGTGCCATCGGCCCAGGATTCCAAGGTGGCATGGAACGCCTTGACTGCGCGCCTCGGTGGAATGCCGACGGTGGCGGTGTTCAGGAAGTGGTTGGCCGGGGAGAACTCCGACCGCAGGTCGTCGATGATGGACAAGGGGGCCTTCTTCGCGCGTGTCGCTCTGCTTCTACCCGAAAGACCTTAGCCCAGTGCGCCTCCCAGCACGGAGGCGAGCATGGAAGGGGACTCCGGCAGCACCTGGACGGCGGGGATGGTTGCCCATTGGGTGTAGTTTCCGAAGCCTGAGTAGAGCGCCGTGGCGGTCAGCGATTCCTTGGGTGCCCCCGCCACCGCCGGCAGCGTGGCGTTCATGGAGATGCGGCTCACCAGACCGTTGGAGCCAACCCAGACGCTGACCTTGGCCGTTTTGACGGGTGGTATCCCGAGCACCGCCAAGCTTGCACCTGCTTTGCCCGTCGGCAGCGAGAGCGAAGCGGAGTAGGCCTTGGTGCCCGACGGTGCGCCGGTTGCCTGTGCCACCGAGCTGAGTTGGCCAAGTTTCAGCATCGAAAGCAGGGCCGTAGGTTGCGAGGCGATTCCGGCGGCGATCTCGCCCGCGTTTCCACTTTGCTCCAAGGCGGAGAGCATCTGCGAATAGCTGACGGATACGTAGTTGATGCCCGAGGGGACAAGGGTCTTGAGTGAGGGCGGGACCGTCACATAAAGAGTGGAACCGACGGCGGCAAGCTGCAGACTCTGCTTCAGCGGCGCGGTCGCCAGGAGGGCGACGTTGTTCACGTACTGCTTCCCGCTTCCGGAGTAGCCTGCCTTGGCGCTCAGCGCCATGGTTGTGCTGCCGCCCGAGGTCACCGTTTCGCTTAAAACGACGTCAGCCGCTGGGGTGGCCTCGGTGGTGGCCACGGCCCTCTCGAGCTTGGGCTGCAGCGAGTTCGTGGTGCCGGCTGACGACGAGCCGCCGCAGGCGGCAGCGACCGTTGCGACGGCGAAGAGGGCTGCTCCGGTGCCGACTGTGTTCAGGCGACTCATGAGTGTCTCTCCGGTCCTATTGGATTGAGAACGAGGTTATCAGGGGCATTTTCGGTCGGTGGTCACAATTTCGCGTCACTTTCGGCGGGCTTTCATTTGACAGGGGAAACGTACGCCTCGCAGTAGTAGGGAATTGATATGACCCCATTCTGGTCCGCCCTCATGCGCAAGTGCTCTGCGGCTTCCTCGATCACTGAGGCCCTGGTGTCGGGCGGCAAGGTGGAAACATGGCTGAAGCTCTCCACCAGGTTCCGCGCCCCCTCGAGATCGACCCGATGTTCGAACGCCGCTTTGTACATGCTGAAAGGGCCGAAACAGCCCGTTGCGGCGATCTCATCGGCCACTTCGCGATCGACGGTCCCGATCGTGTACGCCCGTGTGATCCGCTCGAACTGGGCCACCCAGTCGACTTCCAGCGAGCGGTGATTCCAAAGGAGCGCCAGTTCCCCGCCGGGCCTCAAGACCCTGCGGATCTCATGCGCGGCGGGCTCGAGATCGAACCAGTGCGCCGCCTGGGCCGCGATAACCATGTCGAAGTGTTGGTCGGGGAATGGCAGGCGTTCTGCCCGGGCCACGACCGCGGGAATTGCGGGGAGCGCTCCGTGCAGCTCGACGAGCATTTGAGGATCCAGGTCAGTGGCAACGAGGAAGGTCAGGTTCGAAGTGGCCAGGGTGCGGGTGAGGAGGCCGGTTCCCGCGCCGAGCTCCAATACGCGCGTGCCGCTGCGTACGATGTCGGCGACCAGGGTTTCGGGGTATCGGGGCCGGGCAGTGGCGTACTGAGACGCCACGGCTCCGAAGCTTCGGCCGAGCCTGTCTCTCAGCCCCCCTTGCGCCTGGTGGTCGTGTCTAACTGGCACCGGCTAGAGATTAGCGGGGTGCACGGGCGGTGCCTCGGCAGGCGGCCGCTCAGCCGAGTATGGCGCCGATGTCGTTTTCGACCGCGTTGATGTCGAAAGTGATTTGTGTGCCTGCCTGTGATGCGGCGGCCTGAGCCGACGATGATCCCTGCACCGCTTGAAGGCAATCAGCGGCGAAGCTGTTGGAGTCCGAAACCGTGGCTGCCCAGTCCTTGGCCAGGGGTTGCGAGGCGGGCTGAGGCTGCTTGAGCATCCTGGCCGTATCTGCTTGCAGCTTCGAGCACTCCGACTTTGCCTGGGCCGCCTGGCCGGAGCCGAGTGCGCCGGCCGATGCCTGATAGTCGGACTGCAGCTGCTTGACGTCGGCCATGCCGTATTTGACGATCCAGGAGGCCACGTTGATCGCCTGGGTCTCGGCCGCCGATTGCGAGCCGCAGGATGCCGCCAGCGGTGCAAGTGCCAACATGGCCAAGGCGGCGGCTGTCCGCTGCAACATCGTCGTGCGGCCCACTGGGAGTCTCATGCCCCCACCATACCGGCCGCAAGCCGTCTGGTGAGGCCCGGTGCGGAGGTCGGACGTTCACGGTCCCGTCAGCCAGGACACTACGCGGCCGATCGGGTACTCAATCCCATGCTGCCACCTTCCGGAGGTCCCCAATTGCCGGCGTCCAAGTCGGGAACAAAGGCCCTATCGGTGGATCGACAGTGTGACATCCGTTTCAAAAAGGTGGGACACTTGTCCCTTTGCCGCGCCGGGTCCGCCGACGAAAATCAACCAGTGACCGAGTTTCTCGGCGCAACGAAAGGGTGGAGATGCAGAGACGTGTATTCGATACACTGATGAGCTTGGCGGGTTTGGTCATGGTAGTGGTCCTGCTTGTGGCGGGATCATTGCTTTTGGTGGGTGCCAACTTTGCCAACTCCAACGTTCATGACCAGCTGGCTGCTCAGCAGATCTACTTCCCCTCGAAGGCCGCCTTTCAGCAGGCAAAGGCCGGCACGGAGATCACCCCCGGGATGATCCCTTACCTGGAGAAGTACGCCGGACAGCAGCTGTTGACCGGTGCGCAGGCTGAGGCCTACGCCAACCACTTCATCTCGGTTCACCTTTCCGAGATGCCCTACGGCGGTGTCTATTCGAAGATCAGCGCCGCTGCCATGGCCAACCCCAAGGATGCAAGCCTTCAGGCATTGGTCAACACCTCATTCAAGGGAACAGATCGGA
>JAKAOC010000105.1 GCA_021823385.1 Actinomycetes bacterium | reverse complement strand
AAGAGGGCGATTGTTAGCAGCGGCTTAAAAATGACCCACCTCCAGCGGGATAAAAATGACCCGCCCTCCAGATCTCGCTACCTTCTGGGTATCAATCCAAAACCAGGAGGTGGCGCCGATGCTGAAAGGCAGGCCGTTGATGAACTTATTTCGATTGAAGGACGAGGGGAACGGAATCAGGGAGATCTCCAGGATTTCCGGCCATTCCCGAAACACGGTGCGCAAGTACGTCCGTGACGGCGCGACACCCAACAACACCGCCCGCCGGACGAGGGGCTCCAAGCTCGACCCCTACAAGGACGACGTGCGCAGGTTGGTGGACGAGGGGCTCTATTCGGTGCCGGCCATCATGGAGCGCATCTCTCCAGCCGGCTATGAGGGCAAGGAGACCATACTGCGCGACTTCGTGCGCTCCATCATGCCCCCGCGCTCCGAGCGCACCCCGGCGGTGGCCCGCTTTGAGACCGAGCCGGGCGAGCAGCTGCAGTTCGACTGGGGCATCTTTGGCTATATCGACGCCTCCGGCAGGCAGCGCAACCTCCCCGGGTTGGTGGCGACGCTCTCCTACTCGCGCCGGCGCTTCGTGCGCTTCGCCTGGTCCCAGGACATCTTCGGCCTCCTGGAGTGCATCATCGCCGCCTTCAGTTATTTCGGCGGTGTCACTTCGGCGGTATTGACCGACCACGCCAAGACGGTGGTGCTCTCCGGCGATTCCGAGGGGGGATGGAATTACCATCCCAAGTTCCTGGAGTTTTGCAACACCTTGGGGGTCTCCATACGGCTATGTCAGGTGCGACGCGCCCAGACCAAGGGAAAAGTCGAGCGATCCATCCGCTACGTGAAGGAGAACTTCTGGCCCGGGCGCAGCTTCGGTGACCTCGTCGACCTGAACGCCCAGGCCCTGGCCTGGTGCGCCGCCAGGGACGAGATCGAGAACGCCACCACCGGGCTTCGGCCTATGGAGGCGTTCGCGCTTGAGGCACCCACTCTGAGGCCTCTTCCTCCGGCATCCGAACTCGAGCGCTTCCTGCTTCGGCCCCGGCGGGTCTCTGCCGACGCCCTGGTCTCCTTCGGCGGCACCTCCTACGGGGTCCCCTTCCGCTACGCGGGCCAGATGGTCTCGGTGCTCCCGGGCGAGCGCACCATCTCGATCTTGGACTCCGATGCCGAGCTGATCGCCAGCCATGCCCTGGTCTTCAAGCAACGCAAGACCGTCTTTCTCCCCGGGCAGTACCAGGGACTCGACCCCAAGACTGCGCGCAGGGTCCCCCCGGGAAGAGCCAGGGAGAAAGAGGTGGCGGTCGAGGCGCGCTCCCTTGCGGTCTATGAGGAGCGCGCCCATGGTTGAGCTGACCGCCGCCCTGCTCGCAGAACTTGGCCTCAGCCAGGCCTCGGCCCGGCTGGAGGCCGCCATAGAGGCGGCCATGGCCAAGGAGGAGAGCTATCTCGAGTTCCTCTCCGGACTGCTCTCCCATGAGACCGACGCCCGCCGCCAGCGCTCCTACGACACCCGCCTAAAGATGGCCGCCCTGCCCCATCACAAGGGGCTTGGCGACTTCGACTTCGCCTTCGCCAAGGGGGTGGACAAAAAGACTGTGACCGAGCTCTCCCATCTGGGCTTCGTCTCTGCGGCCACCAATATTTGCTTCCTCGGGCCTCCCGGAGTCGGAAAGACGCACCTGGCGGTGGCGCTGTGCCTGGAGGCGATCGCCGGGGGACACAGCGTCTATTTCACCACCATGGCCAAGATGGCCGCCGATCTCACCGGAGTCCCCACCCCCGCCAAGGTGCGCAAGTACCTCGGACCCAAGGTCCTCGTCATCGACGAGATCGGCTATCGCCCATTGGACGGCCGCGCCGGGAGCACCTTTTTCGAGGTCGTATCGGAGCGCTACGAGACCGGCTCCATTATTTGCTCCTCCAACAAGAGCTTCACAAAAGCGCACACGTTCAGCTGAACGTGTGCAAGGCAGCGCCGGAATCGACACGTGTTCGCTCACGTTCGGTCGGCGAGGCGTCCAGCATCGACACTGTCAGCCAGGTAGGCGACCAGACCTCCGGCGTTCATCCCGAGAACCTCGGCGACAATCTTGGGATCGAGGGTGACGATCATGTCCAGAATGCGGGTGGCACGGAGCCGTTTGATGGAAGTCCGGGCCGGATCGAGAATGTGGGACATGTAGGCCGTCGACGCCGGTGTCTGGCGTGGCTTGGTCACCTTGGTGACGATCAGATGGGGGTTCAGGGTGCCAAGCGACTCTCGATGTCGAAGGCAGCGCGTCAAGGCGGAAATGCTGGCCGGGTCCAACGGAACAGGGTGTGGCCGCTCACCGAGACGCATGGTACGGTGTCGCACATCGATGTCGCCTACCCGAAGCCGGCGCAGCTCTGAGCTGGACGCGGCGTGGAGGAGCGCCAGGATCCCGACGAAGGCCTCATGCGGGTGCACGTCATCAAGGTCAGTAGTCCAGCGCCGGAAAACGCGTCGCTGTTCGCCGACGGTCAAGGTGTCTCCGGCCAGCACCCGGGACCGGACCGGCGGGAGGGACCGGGTGGGGTCGGTCAGCAGGATCTTGGACTTGCGGGCCCAGGCGAAGAACTGGCGCAACGCGCTCAGGCGCCGGTGCCGGTTGCGGGGCTGGCGTTTGAGGAAGGCCTCGACATCGGAGACGTCCACGGCCGACCAGTCGGACTTGTGGCGCTCCGAGACGAGGAATTGGGCCAGGTCCCGCACGACGGCGATGCTGCCCTCGATGGTGGAGTCTGTTCTCTCCAGGGTGCCAGCCCGGCGGGCCCGCTCGCGGGAGCGCACCAACTGGTCGGCGAAGGCCGCCACCGCGGGACGAAGCGGCACCGGCGAGCCCTCCACTCGGCGCTGGCGGCGCCCGGAGGCTAGGCGGGCTTCAAGGAGGACTCTGCGAGGTTGAAGCCCGCCAGGGTCTTGGTGACCGGGAAGCCGGCCAGCTTCATCCTGGTGCGGGCGTTGGAGGCGTCCCGGGCCGCTATCTCCGCCTCGATCAGCACGCTGATCAGCTCCTCGGGCGCCCAGCGCTGGGTCTTGGCGGTTACGAGCAGATCGGGTGCGATCCTGCGCATCTCGGCCAGTTTCAGTCTCCTGGGACCCGCCTCCAGGTCGGGACGAAGCGGCGGCGGGGCGGCGCTCATCGGCTCTCCCCCATGGCGTAGGCGGACAAGGGCCTAAGCGGCACCGGTGGCACCTCCATGGGTATGGGCGCACCCGGTGTCACCGGCTCGTGCGCCCCGACACCGGCCATGATTATGGAACGCACATCGGCGGCGCGGTAGCGGGAGAAGGCGATCGCCCTTCCCAGGGCGGCAACCATGGCCGTCTTTCCGTAGATGGGGATCGTCAAGCCAACAGAACTCTGCACCTCATCGCCGTGTGTCGCCTTCGCCACGACCAGAGAACTATCGACTACATGACCCGTCGCCAAGCAGAGGGCCTGTCGAAGAAGGACGTCATTCGATGCCTGAAGCGATTCATCGCCCGTGAGGTGTTTCACGACCTGGTCAACGACCTCGGCAGATAAGGGACTTGACATCTATAGGACCGTCATAGGCCGAATCATTGCGTGTCGTGATTAGGGGAATGGTGGACTACAGTTGCGGTCGCACGGGGCGTCTGTAAGGGGGCGCGCGAAGCGGCGCCGGTGGGACGCTAGACGGAGTTCATCATGCGGATCGCGCGAGTTGAGATAATACGATTCAGAGGTTTCGAGTCGTTCGTGCTGGTCCCGCACGGACACGTTGTAGTCGTCGGCGAGCCGCGGGCTGGCAGGTCAGACCTCATCGATGCCTTGCGCCGCGTTCTGGAACCAAGAAACATGGCGTTTCGGGCGAGCGAATGGGACGTTCACCGGCCGCTCCCGGAGCCGCCATCGCCCGATGGGGACGAGAAGGACGAGATGTCGACACCTCTGACGTCGATTGAGATCTCGCTCCTTGGCCTTTCCGATGAGACTGAGCAGGTATTGCAGGATCGGCTCGAACTGCTCAGCCCGACGACAGGAGAGCTTGCGGATGAAGATGAGAACGACGACGCCGAGCTAGGCATTCGGCTGCGCTATTGCCTCCAGTACAACCCGGACGAAGAACAGTTACAACACTGGATCGAGTACCCGAAGTCCGGCGCTCGCGCCCCCCGCTCTGAACGCGAGCTTCTTCGCGCCTTCGTCCTCGACCGCAACCAACCGTTACAGCTGCGCGCTGAGGGGGTGCTACGTCGCCTGGCCAACGACCCCGATCCCGGTGCCTTCAGCGGGACATTGCAGGAATTCGCCGAGAGTATCTCCGATGCGACGAAGACGCTCGCCGAGAGCGCAGAGGTGCGTGCGGCGCTCAAACTCGTCATAAATCACGGCGCGGGCCGCCTCCTCGAGTTGAATCCCTCTGACCCCACGGAAGCGATTGGTTTCACCGCTGAGGATGGTTCGCTGGCGGCCCTGCTGCGAGCCGTCCAACCGACGCTCAACCTTGACACGGCCGGAGCGCTACCTCTGTCCGCTCACGGTTCGACGACGACGGCAATCTTGGCTGCTGCGGAAGCCTCGGCTGCGGCTCAAGCAGGCGATGCAATCGTCATCGCGGACGACTTCGGTGATCATCTCGACGCGGCTTCCGGCGAGTACCTTGCGGCCCGCTTGCGCCTACGAGCAGGTCAACTCTGGCTGACAAGCCGCCAGCCGGAGGTGTTTCGAGCGTTCGAGGCGACTGAGCTTCTGCGACTAACTCGTAGCACGGGCAGTCGGAAAGCGTTCCAACTCAGTGAGACCCCAGATCGCAAGGAGAGGGTTCGGCGCCGTCACCTCTTCACGCTTCTCGGACCGGCGATGTCGGCACGGACCGTCGTGCTCCTCGAAGGTCCGCACGATATGGAGACGTACACCACGGTGTTACGGCGGCAATTCCGCGATGAGAGCGAGGCACCGTTGTCCGCCTTCGGCATGCGCCTTGTTGCAGCCTCAGCTGGAGGGGGTGAGGGCGGCAAACAGGAACTACCCAAGATCGCCAAGCTTGCAGCGGACTTGGGAATCGCCGTCCGTATCGTCCTCGATCACGACAAGCCAGGAACGGATCAGGGACTTATCGACGAACTTGGCGAAATTGCTGAGATGGTGGTCCGTCTTCCCGAACGTGCCGCAGTCGAGCGAGCGATCGTGGACGGTCTGGCAATGGCTGAGCTTCGGGCGGCGCTAGAGAACATCAACGAAGAACACGACCTCAAGCTGGATGTCGATTCGATCGACGAAAGCGAGTTAGCGGAGAAGTGTGTCTGGGCGCTCAAGCAAAAGGGTGGCCTGCATCGCCTGTTCATCGATGCCCTTCCTGCAGGTACCACACCTCCTCTGGCGGCGGCTGTACTTAGGCAAATTAAGGCAGACGCGCCCGCGGAACCTCTCATCACCCTGGATGCCCCGTGAAGTTTGAAGCTCGCCCGGGGCAGGAGCCAGTCCTCGATGCCGAGGAGCCAGTTCTGGTGGTGTTGGGCGGAGCCGGAACGGGCAAGACCACCGTTGCGGCTGCTGTGGTTCGGAAGATCCTCGACGAGCAGCTGGAAGCCGGGGCACAACCCAGGCGAGCGCTCTTTTTGTCGTTCTCTCGCGCCGCAGTCGGACAGATCATCGACCGGACCAACGGCACCCTGGGTCCCCAAACCGACTTCGTCGAAATCACCACATTCCATGCTTTCGCCTGGCATCTCATCCGCAGGTGGGGCGGCGCCATTGGACTAGCCGCCCCCAAGCTGATCAGCCCCAGCGAGGCCAAACTCTTCGGAGCGCCCAGTGGGATCACGTACGACGAACTCCTTCCTCTGGCGCTCAAACTGCTCGACATTCCGGCCATACGGGAGCACTTGGAGTGCCGTTGGGCCGTAATCGTAAGTGACGAGTTCCAGGACACGAGCCATGACCAGTTTGAACTGATCATGCGTCTTAGAGGGCAGGCCCGACTCGTGCTTCTTGGCGACCTCAACCAGTGCATCTATGCCAATCTGCCAGGCGTCGTAGGTGTAGGTCCTGAGCGCGTTGCGGCCGCACTTGCGCTCCCGGGAGCCAGCGAGATTCGCCTCCCCGATGTGTCGCATCGCGATCCGACCAACATTCTTCCGGCTGCTGCGGCGGCGATCCGACAACGCAACTTTGGCCACGACGCTGTTAAGGCCGCACTGGACACGGGCATGTTGGAGGTGCGACATGCCCACGATCTATCCGCCGAAGGCCCTTTGGTGTCAGCTCTGGTGATCGAACTCCGCGACGCCGGCCACAGGTCGGTCGGCATCTTTAGTCACCACGTCGACGCGACCGCGTCGCTAGCGGATCACCTGAACAGCGTCGGCATCGCCCATGAGATCGTCGGCCTGCCTGACTCTGTAACCAGTGCCCTCCAGGCCCAGTTCGAGATGCTGTGTTTCGCTGCAGGCGATGGGACGACGGCCGCGATTCGGCGAGGTCTAGGCATCTTCGTCACGAGTACCGAGCGTGGGCGTGACGCACCCCAGCTCGCGCGTATGATCGCCGGTCAAGTTGCCGCGCCAGCAACGTTGAGTGCTCGCCTCACCCGGCTCGAATCCGGCCTCGTGTCCGCGACCAGCGTCCCGGAGGTCCTCGCTCTCGTTGCGCAGGTGCCAGATGGAATTGGCTTGACACGTGGCGGGCGTGCCTGGGCGCGCAGCGCCGTGATCCTCCGTGCTTTGCTGGGTCCGCGCCTCTGCCGTGCTGCGACATTCCCATCAGCTGGCTTCGATTTCCTGAGGGCGCGCCTGACGGACCAGCAAGTCTCGCTGCTGACGTATAGCGATACCGACGACCCGGCTGACGTCCAACTCATGGGCCTCTATCAGTCAAAGGGTCGCGAGGCGGACGCCACGATCGTCGTGCTGCGCGGGAACGATTACTTCGGCAACGAGGCCGAGCCCATGCCGCTGGGTTCGAAACTTCTCTACGTTGTGCTTACTCGAGCGCGGACGAAGACGATAGTGCTTACCCTTGGTTCGACGCTTCCTTCTCTCATCCGCCCGCTCGCGGCGTTGTCCGCCACGAGCTGAGCATCGTCTACGGCTGGTGCCGGGCGGGTTGGCCGGACCCGAGGCCGGCCATGTTAAAAGGGTTGTTCGTCGCTGCTCGCACCCCAGGGGTCGACCGGTGGCGGAAGCGCTCCAGCAGGGAGGGGTAGGTTGGCCACGACGTACAAATTGAGGATGTCGTCCCTATCAATGAACATGATCTGGCTCCGCTTCGCGCCATCAAGGGCATTACCGATCCAGTTCCGGGCGGCCTTGGTGTGAGGTGGACCCCATCCCTTGGACAATCTGACCGCTACGTTAAGCAATGGGCAGGTGGTTGGGGTTGGTTGTCATGCTACCTGGGGTTGATCGCCCATAGCCTCGAAGTAGGCCTCGTCGGGAGTAC
>JAKAOC010000104.1 GCA_021823385.1 Actinomycetes bacterium | reverse complement strand
CGACCAGGCACGTCCTGGCTTCGGTTCGCAACGGATCTTTCACGAGCGCTCCGGCACCCGCCGCTGGGGCGGAGCGTTGGCTTATGGCGGCAAGAAGGCTAGGTAAAGATGAGCGAGTGGCCGTACGAAGCTGCCGATTCGCTGGGCATGTGGGACGTCACCGCTTCGCTGCCCGAACAGGTGGCGGCTGCCGCTGCGCAGGTGGCGGAACTCCCTGGTCTTCCCGACCGCGAGAAGGTGGAGAACATCGTCGTCTTTGGCATGGGCGGCTCCGGAATCGCCGGCGACGTGCTGGTGGCCGCGGCCGGTCCGGTGTTGCCGGTGCCCGCAACGGTGGTCAAGTCCTACACCATCCCGGCTTATGTTTCCACCGGCACCCTCGTCTTTGCCATCTCCTTTTCCGGTGCCACCGAGGAGACCGTCGAGGCCGCGGGCATGGCTCTCGAGCTCGGGGCGCAGGTGGTATTCATCGCCGCCGGAGGAGAGCTGGCCCAGATGGCGCGCGATACCGGCTCGCTCCTCATCCCGGTGCCAGAATCCATCCCCCAACCTCGCGCGGCCCTGGGGGCCGTCTCGATTCCACCCCTGGCGGTTTTGGACGCCATCGGCCTCTTTCCCGGGGGCGGCTATTGGATAGACCAGACCGTCTCGCAACTGCAGCGTCGCCGTGACCAATTGATCAGCCGGCGCTCCCAGGCCGAGGAGATCGCCCGGCATCTGGAGGGCAAGCTCTCCATGCTGCATTCGGCCGGGTCCGTGGGCAAGGCCGCCACAACCCGCTGGAGGGCGCAGATCAACGAGAACGCCAAGGCCATGGCTTTTGCCTCCATCTACCCGGAGAACTGCCACAACGAGCTCGCCGGGTGGAGCAGCCTGGCCGAGACGACCAAGCGGGACCTTGCCGTGGTGCGGTTGCGTCACGATAACGAGCATCCCCAGATCAACAGGCGCTACGAGATAACCGCCGACTTCATCGACCCCTATGTGCACGAAGCCATCGAGGTGCGTGCCCAGGGGGAGGGGGAGCTGGCGCAGTTCTTCGATCTGGCGCTGGTCGGAGACTTCGTCTCCCTGCATCTCGCCGGAGCCTACGGGGTTGACCCGGGGCCGATTCCGGTGCTGAACGCGCTCAAGGCACAGCTGAAGAGCGCGGTGGTCTGAGCCGGGCGGAAACCGCCCTTCCGGGGTGCCGGCATAAGCTGGGATGCCCAAGCAGGATCGACGACAGAAAGCATCAACATGCAATTCGACATAGCCGACATCGGCCTTGCGGAGGCGGGAAGGCGCCGCATCAGCTGGGCCGACTCAGAGATGCCCGTGCTCGCTTCCATACGCGAGCGCTTCGCCCGCGAGAAGCCTCTCACCGGCCAGGTGGTGGCGGCCTGCATGCACATCACCACGGAGACGGCCAACCTGCTGCGTACCCTCAAGGCAGGCGGCGCCGAGGTTTACGCCTGTGCCTCCAACCCGCTCTCCACCCAGGACGACGTGGCCGCGGCTCTCGTGAAGTACGACCAGATCCCGGTTTTCGCCATACGCGGCGAGGACGACGCCACCTACTACTCCCACATCGACGCCGTTCTCGACGCGCACCCAACCATCACCATGGATGACGGTTGCGACCTTGTGACCCGCCTCCACACGAAGCGCCCTGAGCAACTCGGCGAGATGGTCGGCGGAACCGAGGAGACCACCACCGGCGTTATCCGCCTGCGCGCCATGGAGGCGTCCGGCGCGCTCAAGTACCCGATCGTGGCGGTGAACGATGCCGACACCAAGCACATGTTCGACAACCGCTACGGCACCGGGCAGTCCACTCTGGATGGAATCATCCGGGCCACCAACGTCCTGCTTGCGGGCAAGGTGTTCGTCGTTGCCGGCTACGGCTACTGCGGCAAGGGAGTCGCCTCCCGTGCCCGCGGCATGGGCGCTCAGGTGGTGGTGACCGAAGTCGACCCCATACGCGCTCTGGAGGCCGTCATGGACGGTTTCAGGGTCGAGCCCATGGACGAGGCCGCCCAGGAGGGCGATATCTTCGTGACCGTCACCGGAGACCGTGACGTTATCGCCGAGCAGCATTTCGAGGTGATGAAGGACGGGGCGATCCTGGCCAACTCCGGGCACTTCGACATCGAGATCGACCTGAAGGCACTTGCCGCCATGGCCGGAGGCGAAAGGCGCCGCGAGGTCAAGCCCATGGTGGAGGAGTACCTTGTCCCCCGAGAGGGTGGTGATGCGCGGATCCGAGTGGTCGCCGAGGGGCGTCTGGTGAATCTGGGCGCGGCCGAGGGCCATCCCGCGGCGGTCATGGACATGAGCTTCGCCAACCAGGCTCTCGCCGGTGAGTGGGTGGCCATTCGCTCCGCCGAACTTGGCGACAAGGTATATGACGTGCCGCGCGAGATCGACGACCAGGTGGCGCTGCTGAAGCTCCGTTCGATGGGAATCACCATCGACGAGTTGACCGATGCCCAGCGGGAGTACCTGACCTCCTGGCAACACGGCACCTGAAATCGTCTCATATGCCGCCACCAGGGAGCTTTATCCTTGCGAAGCGTGGTATTCTGCCATATCTTGAAGGCAAGGCCCTGCATCGGCCCCGCCGAGGCCGCGGCCTAGACGGCAAAAGGAGGAGATTTGGACTTTTCGTTCAAGACCAAGGGCGTTTCCCTCTCCGACGCAGATCGGGACGTGATTCGCGAAAAGTTCTCTCGCCTCAACCAACTGGCGGATGCCAATGCCCGCGTCGAGGTGAAGCTTTTCGAGGAGCGCAATCCGAGCATCCCCGAGAAGGAGATCTGCGAGGTGACCGTGCATTCGCCCGGGGTGGTGGTGCGTGCAAAAGGGTCGGGGATCGGAGTTCTCGCAGCGGCGGATCGTGTCTATGATCGCCTGGAGCACAGGCTGGAAAGGCTGAAGGGGAAGCTGGTCGACAGGTCCCAGCCCCAGCATCGTGCCCCCAAGGTCGCGCCCGAGGTCCCCGAGGAAGAGAGCTTCGACGAACTCGCCCTGCTCGGCGGAGCCAGGATCGTCAAGTCCAAAACCTTCAAAATCACGACCATGACGCCCGCGGAGGCGGCGCTGCAGATGCAGCTGCTCAGCCATAGCTTCTACTTCTTCACCAACCACGAGACGGGCCGGCCGGCCGTGGTGTATCAGCGCAACGACGGGAACGTCGGCCTGATCGACGCGGTGGACAACTTCTAGCCCGCAAAGGGGTGTGGAAGTGAGCCCCCGCCCCTTTGAATCAGCAGCTCGCTTGCCCCTCAAGAGAGCCAAGCACGCGCCGTTGGGTACGATTGTTAACCAATGAGCGTGTTTTCCAAGGTACTGAGGGCGGGCGAGGGCAAGAAGCTGCGCCGGCTGGCCGAGATAGTGCCGATGATCAATGAGCTGGAGCCCGAGATCGAGGCGCTGAGCGACGCCGAGCTCCGCAGCAAGACCGACGAGTTCAAGGCCAGGCTGGCCGAGGGCGAGGACCTGGACGACCTTCTGGTCGAGGCGTTCGCGGTCGTCCGCGAGGCGGCCAAGCGAACCATCGGGCAGCGCCCGTACGACGTGCAGCTGATGGGCGGGATGGCGCTTCATTTCGGCTGGATCGCGGAGATGAAGACCGGCGAGGGCAAGACGCTGGTCTCCTCGCTTCCCGTCTACCTGAACGCCTTGGAAGGGCGTGGCGTCCACGTCGTCACAGTGAACGATTACCTGTCCACCCGCGACTCGGTATGGATGGGACAGATCTACGAGTTCCTCGGGCTTTCGGTCGGCTTGGTGCTCCCCTCGATGGAGGATCCCGTCGAGCGGCGCGCCGCCTACCAAGCGGACGTCACCTATGGCACCAATACCGAATTCGGCTTCGACTACCTGCGCGACAACATGGCCAAGAGCCTGCCCGAGCTGGTTCAGCGGGGGCACATCTATGCCATCGTCGACGAGGTGGACTCCATCCTCATCGACGAGGCCCGGACTCCGCTGATCATTGCCGGCCCAACTGGTGATCCGCCCCAGGTCTACTACCAGTTCGCCTCCATCGTGCGGACCCTGAGGCGGGGTGTCGACTACGAGGTGGACGAGGAGAAGAAGATCGTCTATCCGAACGAGAGCGGCATCGACAAGGTCGAAAGCGCCCTCCAGGTCGCGAACCTCTACGACCCGAGCATCGTCGACCACCTCCATCAGCTCACCCAGGCGCTTCGCGCCAAGGAGCTTTATCAGCGGGACAAGGACTACATAGTCGACCACGGCGACGTGAAGATCGTCGACGAGTTCACCGGGCGAATCCTGGAGGGAAGGCGCTGGTCCGAAGGGCTCCACCAGGCGGTGGAGGCCAAGGAACGGGTGAAGATCAAGGAGGAGAACCACACCTGGGCCACGGTCACCCTGCAGAACTACTTCCGCATGTACGAGAAGCTGGCGGGGATGACCGGAACCGCCGAGACCGAGGCCGCCGAGTTCGCGGGCACCTACAACCTGCAGGTGGTGCCGATCCCCACCAACGCAGAGGTTCGGCGCGAGGACTTTGCGGATTTGGTCTACAAGACCGAGCACGCCAAGTTCCTGGCCGTGGCCGACGACATCGAAGAACGCTATGGCGAGGGCCAGCCGGTCCTGGTCGGCACCGCTTCGGTGGCAAAGTCCGAGCTGCTGTCTCACTATCTGACCCAGAAGGGCATACCGCACCAGGTGCTGAATGCGAAGCAGCATCAGCGTGAGGCGGCGATCGTCGCCCAGGCGGGGCGCCTCAAGGGTGTCACCGTGGCGACCAACATGGCCGGCCGCGGCGTCGACATCCTGCTGGGCGGCAACCCGGAGGGCCTTGCCGACAACGAGATGGCCGCCCGCGGACTGACGCCGGCGGACGAGGATTACGCCGCCACCCGCGCGGAGTTGCTGGCCAAGTTCAAGGAGCAGTGCGCTCAGGAGGCCTCCCAGATTCGCGAGCTGGGGGGACTGTACGTTCTTGGCTCCGAGCGGCACGAGTCGCGCCGAATCGACAACCAGCTGCGTGGCCGCTCCGGCCGCCAGGGCGATCCCGGAGAGTCGCGCTTCTTCCTCTCGCTGCAGGACGACCTCATGCGCCTTTTCGCCACCGGCGCGGTCTCCTCAATCCTTGAGCGCACCTTCCCGGACGAGTTGCCCATCGAGAACCGGATGGTCTCACGGGCGATCGAGCGCGCCCAGACGACGGTCGAGGGCAAGAATGCCGAGATCCGCAAGGAAGTGCTCAAGTACGACGAAGTCTTGAACGAGCAGCGCAAGGTGATCTACGCAAGGCGGCTCGAGGTGCTGGAGGGCGAGGACCTTCGCGCCCGCACCCTCGAGGTCCTGGAGGAGGCTCTCGAGCGGGTGGTCGAGGAGACCTGCCCCGGGGATTTCTCCGAGAACTG
This sequence comes from Actinomycetes bacterium, assembly GCA_021823385.1. Next base: position 2,056 of record JAKAOC010000104.1, on the reverse strand, counting down.
GGAGTTCGAGCGCCTGCTTGCGGAAGCCACGCAGATCTACCCGACTGAATTCCACTTGGAGGACCTGCAGGAGGCGGTCTCCAAGGAGCAGCTCGTCGAGAGCCTCCTCGCCGAAGCCACCGAGCACTACCAGTCGCGCGAGGCCGAGATTCCCGGCGGGGCCGAGACCATGCGTGCGGTGGAGCGCGAGGCGATGCTGAACGCGATCGACATGCGCTGGCGTGAGCACCTGGCCGAGATGGACTACTTGCGCGAGGGCATCAACCTGCGTGCCATGGGCCAACAGGATCCCCTGGTTGCCTGGCAGCGTGAAGGTTTCGAGATGTTCGGCAAGCTGGTCGAACTCATCGACACGGACTATCTCCGCTACGTGATGCGCATGGAGGTCGTGGTGGAGGCGCCCGCTTTGGCCATCGGCACCGACCTGGCGCAGGCCTTCTATCAAAGCGCCCAATCCGAGGTGTCCGAATTGGCCCAGGACGCAACCGGACCGGTGACCGGGCTGGAGGCGTTTTCCCTGGGTGGCGAGGTCGTCGTGCCGGATGTGGCTCACAAGCTGGGTCGGAACGACAAGTGCTGGTGCGGCAGCGGAAAGAAGTACAAGCACTGCCACGGGGCCGCCGTCGACTAGATTGGAGTCCCGGTCTCGTCGACAGAAGTCGGCGCCTAGGTCCTATTGTCTAGCGCGGACGGTTACTGCAGGTTGCGATCCTACTCAGACGAGCTAGAGGCTCTGGCCAAGCGCGTTAGCGAGGCAAGGGAGTACCTCAAGGTCGACAGGTCCACCCCTCGCCTGGCGGAGCTGGAGGCGATAGTCGCCTCTCCTGACCTTTGGAACGACCCCGAGCGCGGGCGCACCCTCACCGGCGAGTACAACTTGCTACTGGACGACAAGAGGACGGTGGAAGGCCTCGAGGCAAAGCTGGGCGACCTGAGGGCCCTCGAGGAGCTCTTGGGCGAGGATGAGGATCCGGTCCTGGCCGCCGAGTACGCCGAGGAGGTCGGCAAGCTCTCCAAGCGCCTGGACGAGCTGGAAATGCGGGCGCTCTTCTCAGGTGAGCACGACGAGAGCGACGCCATTCTGGAGATCAAGCCGCGCGCCGGCGGCACTGACGCTCAAGACTGGGCAGAGATGCTGGTGCGCATGTACCAGCGTTGGGCCGATACCAGCGGATACGAATTCGAGATCGACGACATCTCACCCGGCCAAGAGGCCGGAATACTCTCGGCGACGATCGTGGTCCGCGGACGCTACGCCTACGGCATGCTGCAGGGGGAGCGGGGAGTTCATCGGCTGGTGCGGATGTCGCCCTTCAATGCCAAGCACTCGCGCGAGACCTCCTTCGCCCTGGTGCAGGTGTTTCCTCTCACCGAGGCGGTCACGGAAGTGCAGATCGACGAAAAAGAGCTGCGCATCGACACCTATCGCTCCTCGGGCGCAGGGGGCCAGCACGTCAACGTCACCGATTCGGCGGTGCGGATCACCCACCTTCCCACCGGGATAGTGGTTTCCTGTCAGAACGAGCGTTCTCAGCACCAGAACAAGGCCAAGGCCATGCAGTTTTTAGCCGCCAAGCTGCTCGACCTCGAAGAGGAGAACAGGCGGCAGGCGCGTGAGGTGATGGCGGGTTCGGCGCAGGAGATGAGCTGGGGCAACCAGATCCGCTCCTACGTTCTCGCCCCTTATCAGCTTGTCAAGGACCTGCGCACCGGCTTCGAGACCGGAGCGGTGGATGGGGTCCTCGACGGCGAAGTCTCACCCTTCATGGAGGCATACCTGAGGTGGCACAGGAGTCAGTCGCAGTAGGCGCCCTCGGGCCGGCAACGTCCGGCCCTGGGCACGATTTCGGACGGGTCGCGTGATAAAAGTTGACCGTGTAACCAAGTCTTACAAGGCTGGGCAGTACGCATTGAGGGACTGCTCGCTCACCATCCAGCGGGGCGAGTTCGTCTTCCTCGTCGGCCCTTCGGGGTCGGGCAAGACGTCGCTGCTCCGGCTGATGCTGCGCGAGGAGCGTCCCGACGCGGGCCACATCTTCGTGGCGGGCAAGGACCT
>JAKAOC010000103.1 GCA_021823385.1 Actinomycetes bacterium | reverse complement strand
GGTGTTTGATGGACAGGGATGCCGTTTGCTCGGTGGGCGTTCGGTCCGCTCCCTCCCGCTCGTATCGCGGCGCCGGAACTCCGACACGGATGCTGCTGGTCGAGGGTGTATCAGGCCGGCGGATCCCGATCTCCGCGGCCCTTCTCGACGCCGGCGCGTCCGAACAGCTACGCCGCGTCCTGGGCCGGAGCCCTGCGCTCTTCCCCCAGGCGGCGGACCTCCTGTCTATTGGCGGAGCCCCGAGTGCTCCTGCATCCGACGGACGCGTAGAGGCGGTGGCCGAGGCTCGTACCGACTTGGTTCGCAGCGTCACGCTCCTGGTTTCTTTCGTCGTTGTCGCTGCGATCGCCGCCAACCTCGCCTTCGCGAATCATGCCCTCTGGGTGTTGGCTCCGGTTGTTGTGGCGCTGCCACTTCTTCTTTGGTTGACGACCGGTAGCCTGCGCGCGCTTCGTGTGGTCAAGGCCGGAAAATCGTCCGGGCGAGTCGGACCGCCCCCACCCAGGAGCGGTCTTGTGGTCCGTCGAGTGGTCGAGGCGTGCTTCGTGGTTACCGTGGTGCTGGTCGCATATACGACGCAGCGCGCCGCCCAGGCCCCTCCGCCCGGCTATTCGACAGCCGTCCTGACCCATTCCGTCGATAAGCTTCCCCCGCTCGCCTACTCGGTGCAGCGTTCCGCTGACAATTCGCCCAGCGCCGCCTATGCGGGGCATGTGCTGAGCCTTCTATGGGGACAGCGGGAGTCCGCCATCAGCCGCTTGGATCCGAATCAGCTCCGCGTCGTGGACGAGCCCCGAAGCGAGGCGCTTGGCACGGATATTGCCCAGGTGGAGCTGGCAACGGTCGGGCAGGCGCCCGGTTCGAAGATTCCAGATCTGCCTGACCTGCAGCAAGCCGTGGTTATCCCCCCGGGCGACGCGTACCCTTTGACCTTCCTCGGCGAGGTGTCGACTCAGTCCGACCAAGCAGGACGCCAGTTGGTTACCTTGCTCGTGATACAGAAGGATGACGCCGAGGCTCCTTGGCGGGTCGCCTTTGCCACCGACTACACGGTAAAGGCCACGGTCTATCCGTTCCTGGTTCCCCAGAGCGGTCGGAGCCAGGTTGCGTCGATCGCTCCTGGCAGAATTCCCGGGCTCCTTGCCGGGTATTGGCAGTCCTGGGTGGACAATCATCGGCCGAGCAGTGCGCCCTTCGAGCCCGGGCCTTGGACGACGGTGCTTGGCAAGGAGCTGAGCACTATTCGGCAAGGGGGACTTGTCAACGGCGGCCTTAACACCCAGACGATAGAGTATCGCCCGGGCTTTGGCCCCTGGGTCTTTCCAGGGCCCTTTGGATCGCCGATGACCTGCACCGGGATATTGGCAAAGGCCGTCTATGCAGCGGTACCCGGCCAGGAGCTACGCCAGGACAAGTACCGCAGCAACTGGGGCGGCTTACTGCCGGCGGGCTACTACCGGGTGATAACCGATATTTCTGTTCATCCCAGCTGCGTTGCAGAGCAAGCGAACGGGACCCTTCTTGTAGTTGGGGGAGATCTCGTAGAACTCTCCACGACAGGGAGCGGATGACTGGCGCTTCGTCCTGTGCGGCTCGCCATCGCCGGTCCGAGAAACCGCTTGAGCGGTGGCCGTTGTCGTTCGATCGGGCCCCTACGTTTTGCGGTCCGTCCGCCCGTTGGCGGCGAGCCACGCTTGCCAGGGATGCGGGAGGGATTCGCGTCGGTCGGCTACACGTACCGGCTCAAGAAACCATTACGGGGTCCTGTCGCGCGAAGGCGACCGCCGAACCGATGGTGCGGACAGCCTATACACGGCTTGGCCCTCGTCGTCGAATCCTCTCAGGGATTGTGTCTCGAATCTTGTGCAGATTCGCGTTGCCCAGGGCCAGTTATGTCACGGAACCAAGCCGCCTCCGTCTCGCCGTGTCAACGCCTGGCGGAGGACTCTGCGGCCGCACATCTGCGCGTCACCAGAGGTTATGTACTCTTCAACTCGGCGCCCACAACGAGCCGCGGATCCGAGCCATGAAGCACGCAGAATCGAAAGAACTTGGCAATTCCCTGGTTCTTAACCCAGTAACTACTGCTACAGCTCGCCAGTAATAGAGGAACCCAGTGCGCAAGGATTCGAGCAGTACTGAAGCCGCAGTCCGCTATTTTGACGAACTACTGAGTCTCCGAAGTCCCCACGGACCCGCTTGATGCCATAGCTCCCAGAGGAATCGACCTACTGCCAGCGCTACAATGATGGAGCCAACTGCAACCAGCACGTAACCAGCGCCGTAAGTAGCAGAAACGGTAAAGACGTAGGTCATTCCGCCGACAAATATCACGAGCGTTCCGAGAAAGATCCCCTGGACAATCAGACGGGAAGGCTTCGCGCTCAAATAAAGATCAGCAAAAAGCAGCAGCGCCATAAGTGCCGGAAGCAAGAAGAATGCAAAATCCTGATGGAAGAACGTGAAGACTGCGTCACTAGTGGCCCTGGGGGCGGATCCACCGGCACCGAAAGCCGCCTCGTTGAGCTCAATGTAATAGCCCGCGACTGGCACTGTCACGAACAAAAGTAACCAGGACCAAGCGATTCCAACGGAGGATGCACGGCGCGATCCGGATAACTCCTTACTGTCGCCACGACCCAACACCAGCGCCAGGAGAACCAATAATCCTCCCAGCATTACCCCGATACCTGTTACCAAGTCATCGCTTGCGAGGCCGTTGACACCCCCAGGTCCAAACTGGAAGAGAGTTGGCGGTTCGTGGCTAGTGATGCCTCCGACAACATATTGGATCGTCATCACCACCGTCCCTGCCACTGTGAGCCACATTCCCACTCGTGCCAGGACGCGCCTGCCGCCTGAGAGCGCTTGGTAGCCAAAACGTTCCGCCGAAAGCGCCACGATCAACGCCAGGAGAGCCACTACCATTTCATGCGAGTGGGACGTAATGAGATTGTCGCGTAAGTCGGCCACCTTCTCACCCATCGCCGCCGCCCAACTGCCAATCAAGCTCGGGTGATCTCCAAAGTCCAAGATCCACCCAGCCATGTGACCCATCGCCGCCGCGAACTCTAGTGAGATGGCTGCTAGCGCCGCCAGCCCGAAGGTGAGCTTCCACGACCTTGGTGAGCGTCGACGCCATTCAAGATAAAACCCGATAAACAGTAGGATGAAAATCGCATCCAGGAGAAAGAATCCAATCACGTGAAGCGTCAGCCAGACGTAATTGACGTTCTTGACGGTGGCGTCGAAGACCCCCCCCAAACCGGTTAGGACCGTTGCACCTACCGCGGCACTGAGGATACCTGTGCGTACGACTTTGGACTGTAACTTGAACACTTCGCAGGTCACCAGCCCGACCAGACCGGTGAGTCCTATTAGCAAAGCGTGAAGGTACATCACATTGGCATAGCTCGGAGTGGCACTGGCATTAGTTTCGGTCATGAATGGATTGGAAATAAAGACGCTGCCCAACGCGAAAAGACTAAGCCACCCGAGCAGAAGAAGAATGATCTGTTTCCAGGTAAAGGGGCCGAGTCTCACGTCCGGCGCCGGCGTTTGCTCGTTATCTATATCCACGCCCGCCATTAACCTTGTCATTGGCGCTCCGCTCATTCCTATTCGATCCGCAATCCAGCTCACGGAAACACATTGAGTGTCACACGCAGCCGGATTGTGACCGCCAGGCAACCAGCCCGGTAGAACCGCAAGACCTTTTCACTAGTGACATTGTTCATAAGAAGCACCAAAAAAGGCCTTTGCATATCAGTGCAGCTGGTGGCGTCATCCTCACATGCCGGTGTCCGGCCAGGGGGGATCGAGGACCGGCCTAGCCGGACTGTCACAATGCGCCCGTTTGTCGGGCGGCGGAACCGGCATTCGCCGCCGGCAGCTACCCGGGATGGCGACGAGGGAACGGTGGGTGCGAGGTGCGCTCTGCACGGCCTGTTCGAGTAGGCGGTAGAAGAGCATGCCCCGGGACCGTGAGTGCCTGGCTTGAAGCGGAAGCAGAACTCGTCGAGATATTGCTGGAGCAAGCCGGGTTTCACGGCTCCTTGCTGACTGGCCTCCAACCAGCGCTTGGCAAGGGTGACCAGCCCGGTGCACGCCGGACAGCATCTCGTGAGCCTGCTGCTCGAAGCCGGAGATTGACGTCGGACGGTGCACGTAGTCCGTGCTTCGGGCTGACGGATAGCCGGGGAGAAGCCGTCGGGTGAGTACGACGTCGTGGAGTTCGGCGCGTGCGAGGAGGAATGCCCGCAGCCTGGCGGCGTGTGCGTCGTCGATGACCTGTGGCCGACAGCATCCGAAGCTCCTGCCTCACCGCTCTGCGGCCACATCCACCAGGAGCTTCCCGAGCGCGCCGCGACCTCGGACGCCAGGCTCTTCTGGAACTCCGCGGAACGTCTCGTCGGCCTCGACAGGGCCTGAGAGCCAGTCCCGGCCGGGGCGGACCATCGCGGACCGGTGGCGGTGCAGCATCGCTAGGGCGGTCTGGGTGACCCGATCTCGAGCGCATGCTTCAGGCCAAGCGCTGAGCCACCCTGCGTGCCGTTCGCCATGTGCCAGGCCGTGGCGAGCCAGACCGTGAGCGGAATCCGCGTCCCATGGAAGATCGCCCCCGCCGTCGCCGAGACGCCAGCCGACCGCCTCATCGCAGCGCGGGCAGCGATTGTGTCTCGAATCTTGTGCAGATTCACGCGACGGCTGCCGACATTTGCGACGAGTGTGGTCGCGATGACGGCGCGCACCTCGGGCTGCCCAAGAAGCCACTGACTGACGGCCCCACCAGCTCGGTTCCGAAACCGCGTCCTCGGAACGAGGCGGCCAGGCCATATCCGATCTCGATCACGCCGTCACCGTTCGCCGGGCCGTGCGTGCCGCAATCCCCGATGATCTTGCCCTCGAGCATCACCATCCATCCCGCGGGCCGCCCGTATTTGACCGCGCCTGACCCTCCGTCGACAGTGTCCTCGTGCGGCCATCCTTCCGCGGGACTGAGAGAGCTCAGATCTCCGTTGACGACCGCTCCGGCGGTTTGGGCGTCGAACGGGAGCAGCGTGAGGTTTGGAGTCGACAGTTGTACGAAGGATGACACGACTCCGAGAATGCCACTGAAGTCCGTGCTGGCGTGAGCGGGATTCCTGATCTGGCGGCGTGGTCCCCCATCGAGCCGCCCGCTTTCGCGAGCGCAGCGCGTCTTGGGGGTCGTCGCGGGTAAGCGGAGCCATCCCCTCTTGCATCGCCTGGCCCTGGTGTTTTACCGGAGCCGGTGAAATAACATGGCGGCGGTTGGTATTCAGCCACCTGGCGGACCTCAAAGGAAACCATGAACATCCGGCTTTCAGACCTGATCGACGAAGGAGCCTTGGCCTACGCCGAAGAGAGCCGAAGGTTCTATACCGCCAAGCAGGCATCAGGTGGGCAGAGAGGTCCGACCAATTATGAAGAGCTGCAAGACGCGCGACGCAAACTGTCGTTGGCGGTGACGGCGGATTCGCGTGCCGTCGAACAAATGGCGGTTGCCGGGGGCCGCCGGGTTCCGGTGCGAGTCACGCGCCCCACTTCGGGTGGATCCAGGGCCGTATACCTTGATATTCACGGCGGTGGCTTCTACATGGACACGGCAGCTCGAAACGACACACGCAACGCGCGCTTGGCCGAGCTGCTTGGCGTAACGGTGGTGAGCGTCGAGTATCGGCTAGCACCCGAGCATCCTTGGCCGGCAGCGCCGGACGACTGCGAGACCGCGGCGCTCTGGCTGCTGGAGGATGGTTACAGGGTGTTCGGCGCCAAGCGGATTTTGGTCGGTGGCGCGTCAGCCGGCGCCACTCTGGCCATGACGACGCTGCTCAGACTGCGGGACCGTGGCCATGTGGCACCGATCGCGGGTGGCGTGTTGCAGTTCGGCGCCTTCGACCTCAGTGGGACCACTCCGGGTGGCCGTGCGTACGCCGACGAATGGTTCATCCAAGCGTACGCCGGTCAGGTATCCGATCGAACTGATCCAGACGTCTCCCCTTTGTACGGCGATCTTCGCGGACTACCCCCGACGTTTATTCTCGTCGGCTCGCTGGATGTATTGCTCGAGGACAATCTGGCGATGGCGGCGAGGCTGCTGGCCTCGGGCAACGAGGTCGATCTGCGTGTCTATCCCGAATCGATGCACGGCTTCACCTCGCACCCCGTCTCGATGGCCACATATGCTCTGAACGATATCGAAGCGTGGCTCGCGCGACACATCCGTTAGGCACCCTGGCAAGTCCTATGCCCGCTGATACCACTGGGAGGTCGGCGAACCGCGACGTTCAGGGAGCGGGCGGCATCGGCCGCCTTCTTCCGCAAGTTCGTGGTGACGCGAAAGGATGTGCGAGCCTGCGGCCCGCAAGAGCTAGGTGACGTGGGTCCTGACAAGCGAGGCGGGAGCGGCGTGACGCTCTTGAATTCTTGGACGGATTAGTCGTTCATGGCCCGGAGCATGGTCTGCATTCGGCCTGCCGGCCGCCCAAGAGCCCTTCCGGGGTGGGTACGCATTACGTTGCCACCGGTGCCGAAGCCGGGGTAAACACGAAGGTCACACCCATGGTGCATTCTGGTAATGCACCATGGGTGTGACCTCGTCACTCTTGTATTTAACCTTGGCGGAGGGGGTGGGATTCGAACCCACGGTGCCTTGCGACACAACGGTTTTCGAGACCGCCCGATTCGGCCACTCTCGCACCCCTCCGGTCCGGTGACATACTAATCAGTTCGCAGCGTGTCGAAGAACCCGGAGAGCAACTCCCCGCACTCCTGCGCCCTGATCCCGCCCCTCCAGGGTGTTTCGTGGTTGAGCCGCGGGTCCGAAAGCATACCGTACAGGGACGAAACCGCACCGGCCTTCGGATCGTGGGCCCCGAAGTAGAGCCCACGCATTCGGGCGGCCACGATGGCTCCCGCGCACATGGGGCAGGGCTCCAACGTGCAGTAGATCTCGCAGTCGGACAACCTCCAGGCTCCAACCGCTTCGGCGGCGGCGCCGATCGCCAGGATCTCGGCGTGCGCCAGGGGATTTTTGGTGGTCTCGCGCAGGTTGTGCGCCCGGGCGATGATCTCCCCGTCGCGGACCACAACGGCTCCGATCGGCACCTCGCCCTCCGCGGCGGCCGCCTTGGCTTCATCGATCGCCGCCTGCATGGCCGCTTCGTCTAGTTGGCGCTCCAGAGGTTCAGGTTCCATTCCTGGCGAGTGCTCCCGTCCTAACGCGCCAACCGGCCCGTGCATCAGGAAGCGCAGCGTGACCGCCGCGACAGGTGCTTGGAGTGGCCGGTGCCGGCGTGGCGGAGGAGGTGGGATTTGAACCCACGGTGGGTTGCCCCACACACGATTTCCAATCGTGCCGATTCGGCCGCTCTCGCACTCCTCCGTAAGGCAATAGAATATTCGTCTGCCGCGGTGCGAGGCGCC
>JAKAOC010000102.1 GCA_021823385.1 Actinomycetes bacterium | reverse complement strand
GTCGAGCACCATGTCCTCGAGATGGTTGCGCGTCAGGGCATCGACCGATGCGAATGGTTCGTCCATCATTAGGAGACGCGGCTCGGAGACCATCGCTCGAGCCAATGCGGTGCGCTGCTGCATGCCGCCGGAGAGTTCCCACGGATAGCGGGAGGAGAGCCCTTTGAGGCCGACGCTTGTAAGCGCCTCCTCGGCACGCTCCTGGCGCTCCTTCTTGCCCATCGACCGTGCTCCCATGGCCACGTTCTTTCCGACGGTGAGCCATGGGAAGAGGCTCTTGTTGTACTCCTGGAAGACGATGGACAGGCCGTCGGGGACCCCATTGACCGGCTTGCCTGCGAAGCAGGCCGACCCGCCGCTCGGCTCGCGCAGACCGCTGGCCGCCCGCAGGAGGGTGGTCTTACCGCTGCCGGAAGGGCCGACGATGCTGACGATCTCGCGCTCGGCGAGTGAAAGGGATACGTCGCGCGTTATCTCGTTCAACCCGCCGTCCGCGCTGCGCAGGCTGACCGCGATGTGGTCGAGCTTCAGAACCGGCTCAGGCATTTGCCGCACCTCCGCTTGTGGCGCGCTGCCAGGAGAGGAGCCAGTGCTCGAGGAGCAGGAAGAGGGTGTCGAAACCCCAGCCCAGCGCCCCGAGGATGACCACGCCCCCGTAGCTGCCGTCGATGTTGAAAGACTGCTGCGCATTGGATATGAAGTATCCGATGCCCGAGCCACCCCCGAGCATCTCCGCCACCACCATGACCACCAGCGAGACGCTGAGGGCCACCCGCATCCCCGCAAATATCTGGGGGCTGGCGGCGGGGAGTATCACGCGCATGAAAAGAGACTTGCCTCGCAGGCCGTAGGTGACCGCGGTGTCGATCATGGTCGCATCGATGGAAGAAGTGGCGTTCACCGTGTTGATGAGCACCGGCCACACGGCGGCGCTGACGATGGTGGCCACCACCATCCTCCCGTTCAGGCCGAAGATCACCATGGCGGCGGGCACCAGCAGCGGCGTGGGCAGCGCCCTCATGAAATCGATGACCGCCGAGGTGTAATCGTGCACCTTGCGGATCCTCCCGATCAACATGCCTGCGGCGACGCCAATTACGGTGCTGAGCGCGAAGCCGAGAAGGGTGCGCTCCACCGAAGGCACGATGTCGGTGCCCAGCACGGGCGAGTCGATGACCTTGATCGCCGCGGAAAAAGATGTGGTGAAGGTGGGGAAGACCGGTTTGTTGAGAGCCACCGCCAGGAGTTGCCAGGCTGAGGCGAGGACGACTATCCCCACCAGCCCGAGGGTTGCGCGGGTAAGCCGGGGCCGAGCGACAGCGGGCGCGACGGCGCTCACGCCGGCTCCCCCTGGGGGCGGGCGACCCACGGCAGTGCGCGCTTCACGACAGCGGCGTAGAGGGTGGCAAGCGCCCAGCCGAGGACTCCGCCCAGCACGATCCCCGCATACATCGAGGCCGTCTGGTTCCCCTGCTGGGCCGTGGCAACGAATTGGCCCAGCCCTCCGGTCCCGCCGACCAGCTCCACGGATACCGCGACCACCAGGGCGAGGCTCAGGGCGACCTGGAGCCCGGTTGAGATCATCGGGGAGGCCGCGGGCAGCACCACGCGGCCGAGCCGGGACAGTCCGCGCAGGCCGAGCGACTGCGCCGTCTCCAGGAGGCGATTGTCGATCTGGCGCACCCCGTAGCGCGTATTGATGAAGATCGGCCAGAAGCTGGCGAACGCCACCAGCCCGGCTGTCATCTTGAGCCCCAGCCCGGCCACCAGGATTGCGATCGGGATGAGCGCCAATGAGGGCATGGGCCGCATAGCGCGCACGAGCCACTCGGTTGCCGCGTCGGCCGACTTGGAGACGCCGACCAGGGTTCCCAACACGATTCCGAGAACTGCCGCTATTGCGAGCCCGAGCGCCCAGGCCACCAGGGTCCCGAGCACCGCGTGGGCGAGGGGGCCGGCCTGTGAGACGACCTTGGAGGCGGTTTGCACCGGGGAGGCGAGCGCGAAGGAGTTCACGACTCCGCTCGCGCTCAGCGCCTCCCATCCAAGCAGGGCAATGACCACTCCTGTGACTTGGCGGAAAAGCCTCCGCCCGCCGCCAGAGCGCTTGCGGGCCGGAAGGGCCCTTTCGGCTGGCAAAGCCGAGGCTCTGGCGAATTCGTTCATGAGCGCCGTGCCCATTCGTGCATCCCCCCCGACCCTACTTTGTTACTGGGTTGCGCCGGACCAGACCAGGCTGCTGATAGCCGGGGCGGAGGAGATCCAGCCCAGCTTGACCATTAGCTGCTCCTGGGCCTGCACCGTCGAGAGCTGAAGCGTCGGCGACCACACCGGGAGCGTCAGGTTGGCGGCCGCTGCGGCCGGGATGGAGGTGTAGGTGGGAATGATGGCCCTAACGGCTGCTGGATTTGCGGCCGCGTAGGTCAGCGACTCGTTCACGGCTGTCACGAAGCGCTTGACAATTCCCGGGTTCGTCTGGATCTCGCTGTTGGTCGTGAAGTACCCGGCAACAAGGAGGTTGGGCTTCATACCCTCGAAGAGGGGGGAGAGCAGCTTGCCACCCTTGGCCACGATGGCGGAGACGAAGGGCTCCACCTCGGTGACCGCCTGGACTTGTCCGGCTGCCAGCGCTGCCGGCATGCTCGGGAACGGCATGGCCACCACGTGCACCGAGGTCGGGCTGACGCCGTTTGCCTGAAGCACCGCATCCAGCGCGAGTTCGTTCTCACCCTGCAATGCGTTGGAGGCGATCGTCTTGCCCGCCAGGTCCTTGATGGAGGTGATGCCGCTGTTTCCGCTGACCAGGATGCCGCTCCAGGCGGCGGCAGCTGTTGCCGCGGCCTGGTCGCCTTGTGCAACGAACTTGACCGGCAGGTTGTGAGCGGCGGCCAGGATCAGGTTCGCGGTCGCGCCGAAGCCGAACTGGAGCGAGCCCCCCACCACGGCGCTTGCGACCGCGGCACCGCCCTGAAGGGCGTGCGGCACGACCGTCAGCTTCTGCTTGGCGAAGAAGCCCTGCTTGATGCCGAGATAGAGAGGTGCCACGTCGGCGATGGGCAGCACGCCCACGTTGATGGTGGCCGGCGTCACCGCCGTAGTGGCGGTGGTCGCGCTGGTTGTGGCCGAAGAGCTCGACGAGGAGCTGCTGCCGCAGGCGGCGGCCACCGTCCCCAAAGATGCAAGCGCCAGGGCGGCCGCCCAACGCTTGGTTCCCCTCTTCCATAGATTCATCTCGTAATCCCCCTGAGTTGATTTCTTTGGGCCTGTGGCCCGTTTCCTGGTTGCTTGTCTTTTCCGCAGCTAGTCGGTATGGCGCCCGCGGATGGCGCCCCCGTGCCTCTAGAGCCAGTTGTCCGCGGGAGGCGGCTCCGTCCCGTAGGCGTCGCGCCAGGAGATGATCGGGGTGCGCAGGATCCCGAGCTTTTCGATCTCGGCCTCCACCCAGTCTCCGGGCTTGAGGTAGTTCGCGAATGGGTCCTCGGTGCTCGCCGCCACGCCGGCGATTGTCCCGGTGGTCAGCAGATCCCCCGCACTGTAGGTCTGGGGAGAGTGATATGCGACCAGTTGGGGGATGGAGACCGACATGTGGCTGGTGTTTGACTTCTGGCGGGTCTGGCCGTTGACTCGGAGTTCCATCTCAAGGTCGTGGGGGTCGCCAACCTCGTCGGCGGTGACGATATATGGTCCGATCGGGCAGAAGGTCTCGATTGCCTTGGAGAAGGAGAAGACGCCGGACTTCATCTCCCGGCGCTGGATGTCGCGGGCGGTGATGTCATTGAAGATCATGTAACCCGCGATGTGCTCGGCAGCCTGCTCGGCGGTGAAAAACTTGCCCGGCTTGCCGATGACCATCACCATCTCGAGCTCGTAGTCGAGCTCGTTGGTCAGCTGTTCCGGGTAGACCACCGGCTCCTCAGGGCCGACGATGGCGTCGACGTTCTGGAAGAAGACGATGCCCTTGTTGACCGGGTGCGACCAGTTGACGCGCGCGAGGTCCTCGTGGTGCTCGCGGAAGTTCCCGGCGGTGTGGAAGAACTTCTTGGGGACTATCGGCGCCCGGAGTTTGGCCGAAGCCAAGGGCACGACCTCCCCGGTCTCGCCGACGCGCTGTCCACGTTCGAAGTACTCGCGCATGGAGCCGCAATCGAACTCGACGATCTGGTCGCCTTCGATCCTGCCAACTCGCCCCTCGTCAAACGTTACGAGCTTCATTGCCTGCCCCCCTCTGTTCTTGGCGGCGCTTTTGCGCCGCTACTTTCATTCAGTAAAACTCACTTTCAGTAATCGACAACTTAGCAACTGCCATACAACGTGTCAAGCGCATGCGGCAAAGGTTCCCCTGAACAGGGACGATGCATAAACAATTACGGTGCCGGGGACTTCGCGGCGATGGATTCCACCTCCGGATTTTGGTGTTCGAGGCCGGGATGTGTTGACAGCGCGGAGGGGGGATGCAATAATGAAAGCGACTTTCACCAGTCAAAACCGACAGTCGTTGGGGGGGCGGTGCCGTATGAGCCGGCGCGCCGGCGCCGGCGATTCGAGGCGGATTCGAGCCTCCGCGAGCGCCTTGTTTCCAACGCCGCGCTCCTGGAGGATCACCTGGAAAGGGATGATGTCATGACCGAAGAAGGGAACGTGGCGCTCGCCAACTTCCCGCAGCCGGCATACCCCCGCTTCGAAGGGAAGTGGGTGATGGTGACCGGTGCCGGCACCGGATTCGGAGCCACGCTCGCCGAGCGTGCGGCTGCCGAGGGGGCAAACGTAATCGTCCATTACAACTCTTCCGTGGAGGGTGCAAAGAAGACGGCCGCGCGCATCGAGGCGCGCGGCCGCGAGGCCCACATCGTACGAGCCGACCTGAAGAGCTGGGAGCAGATCAAAGCGGCTGCGGACGAGGCCTGGGAGGTCTCGGGCGGACTGGACGTGCTCGTCAACAACGTCGGCGACATCGCCACCGACCAGATGTCCTGGCGCGACATCCGCGAGGAGGTCATAGACCGGGTGCTGGCCGTGGACATAAAGGGCACGATGCTGATGATCCACGAGCACGGTGAGCGCATGCTTGCGCGCGGCAAGGGGTCGATCGTCAACATCGCCTCCACGGTCGTGGTGCGGGGAAGCCCCCGCGCTCCCCAGTACGCGGCGGGCAAGTACGGCGTGATCGGCCTGACCAAGTCCTATGCGGCCGCATTCGCCCCCACGGTCCGCGTGAACGCCTTCGGCCCGGGCTTCATGGAGACCGAGTCGACTTTGACCCGCGAGGACTGGCTGAACGGGCGGCGCGAGCGGGTCATGAACCAGACACCGATGAAAAGAGTTCCGCCACCCGAGGAGCTGGCCGCTGCGGCGCTTTGGCTGGCGACTTCGGAGGCCTCGCACATGACGGGGAACTTCATCATGTGCGATGGCGGCTACTCGATGATTGGTGCCTGAATTGGGTTCAGAGCTTCCGGCTCTGGCCAATTGGCAGGGGAGGGCCACCTTGGTGTGGCCCTCCGGGCATCTCGACGTCGAGGCCGCCGGCGCCGGGCGTTTCGGCTCCGACCCCCACTCCCTGCTGGGGGACTGGCCGGCTGCTCTCGAATGGATGGCCAAAGCCGAACCGCGCGTTGAGGGTGCCCTCGATCCCGCCGAGCTAGGCCCTCCGCTACCGCGTCCGCGCCAGATTTTTGCCATCGGCCTCAACTACGCGGAGCATGCCGAGGAGGCCGGGCACCTGCGCGACGGGGTGCCGCAGGTGTTCACCAAGTTCCCCAGCTGCCTGGCGGGGCCAAACGACTGTATCGAGGTGCCGAGCCCACGCCTCGACTGGGAGGTGGAGCTGGTCGTCGCCATCGGCGTCGAGGCCCGCTCACTGAAATCCAGGGAGGCGTGGTCGGCAGTCGCCGGCCTTATGGTGGGCCAGGACCTTTCGGCGAGGGACGTGCAGCTTGCCGGCTCGGCTCCACAGTGGTCGCTCGGGAAGTCCTATCACGGCTTCGGGCCAACGGGGCCGGCTCTGGTGCCGCTGGCAAACCTCTACGGGCCGGAGGATCTGGAGATCGAGTGCCTGCTCAACGGCGAGCCGGTCCAGCAGGCCCGCACTTCCCAGATGGTCTGGCCGGTGCCCGAGTTGATCAGCCGCCTCTCGGCGGTTTGTACGCTCTACCCGGGCGATCTGATCTTCACCGGCACTCCCGCCGGTGTCGGCAACCGCCGCGTGCCCCCGAGGTACCTGGGCCCAGGCGACCTCTTGGTGAGCAGGATCGAGGGCCTGGGCGAACTATCCAACACTTTTCGAGCAGCGGGCGCCTGAACCGGTGCAGCGGGGCAGCCGTCGCGGCGGCCGTTTAAATAGGATGGGGTTCCTATGAGCGTGGAGAACGGATCTTCAAACATGTCTGGGGCGGAGGCCGGAGTCGCGCCCCAGAACGAGCCCTCCTCTGCGGGCCGCTCCTACCGTATCGAGGCGCTGGCCAAGGGGCTGCGCCTCCTTTCGCTCTTCAATCACGACCGCTTGGCACTGCGGGTGAAAGATCTGGCCGACCTGAGCGGGATACCGATGCCGACCGTATTCCGGCTGGTCGCAACCCTCGAGGAGGAGGGATACCTGGAGCGCACCGCCAGCGGGATGGTGCGCCCCGGCACCAGCGTGCTGGCGCTCGGCTTCGCGGCGGTGCAAGGGATGGACCTGGTGCAGACCTCCGAACCGACCATGCGCGAACTGGCCGTCGCGAGCGGCGAGACGGTGAACCTGGGGGTCCTCTACAACGACCAGGTACTCTTTGTGGCGCGCATCGCCAGGCGGGACACTTTGATCGCGGCAGGCATTCGGGTCGGCTCCACCGTCCCGGCGGTGTTCAGTTCCATGGGAAAGGTGATCCTGGCCTTCATGAGCGAGGAGGAGCTGGCCCGCACCATCACCGCCGAGTCATTCGCTGGCCGCTGGGGGCCGCATGCCGTGCGGACCATGGACGAGCTCTCCGGGCAGCTGGAGGCGGCTCGCTCCGACGGGTACCTGATCCAGCAGGAAGAGGCAATTCCCGGCCTGAGCTCGATAGCCGCACCGATTCGGCAGGTCGACGGCACGGTGGTCGCATCGATCAACGTGGCCGTCCCCAGTGCGGATTACCCCAGGAAGCAGCTGGTGCAGCGGCTCTTGGACCCCGTGCTGGCGGCCGCAGGCGAGATCACGCGGCGCATGGGCGGCACCTCCCCCACGTACTGATTGGGGTGCGGCCGGCTCAGAAGTCGCCCGCTTCCCGGCGCAGCCGCGCCAGTATCGCGATCAGCTCGGCCATGTCCCCTTGCCTCAGCCCGGGGTGGGAGAAGACTTCGGTGTTCAGAGCCTCGGTGGCCTTGAGGGCCAGGATCCGCCCGGCTTCGGTGATCTCCACGATGGTTGCGCGCCTGTCCGAGGGATGGGGCGTGCGCTTTACGAGCTCGGCGGCTTCGAGGCGGTCTACGGCGTTGGTGACGCTTGTCTGGTGCACTTGCAGCCGCGAGCCGATCACGCCCATGGGAAGCGCTCCACGCCTGGAAAAGTAGAGGAGCATCATCGTCTCGTAGCGGGCGAAGGTGATTCCGAGCGGCCTCAGGA
>JAKAOC010000101.1 GCA_021823385.1 Actinomycetes bacterium | reverse complement strand
TTTCTGTTGCCCCAGTGACGCCGCATCCAGGCCTTCGACGACGACCACGCCGTGGGTCTTGGCGAGGTGAGTGGTGAAGACGTGGATGGTATGACGGCGAAGGTGGGCGACCTCGGCGTGGAGTCGCGCGATCTTGGTGGCGGTCTCCCGGTACCGGCCAGAGCCGCGGGTGCGACGGCACCGTTGGCGCTGGAGTCGGCGCAGTTCCCGGAGCCGGTTCTCGAGAGCGTGCGGATTAGCCAGTTCCTCGATCACTTCAGCGGTCGTGGCGACCGTCGCCAGACGACGCACGCCCACATCGACGCCGATGACCGAATCGGGTTGGATGACACCAGCCTGTTGGGGGCGGACGACGCTCACCCGCACGGCGGCGATGATGCGCTCCCCTTGACGGGACACCGTGACGCCGAGGATCCGGGCTCGATTCATTGCGATGAGCCGTTCAATACGCCGAGTGTTCTCCTGCGTGCGAATAGTGCCGAGCACCGGCAAGGTGATATGGCGCCGGTCGGATTCCAGCCTCATGGCGCCTGTGGTAAAGGAGAATCGGTCGCGGTCCCTGCCACGCTTCTTGAAACGGGGAAAGCCGACCTTGGGTCCTTTGAGCGCGCCCGCGCGTGATTTCTGCCAGCGCCAGTAGGCGTCGGTGGCTCCGCGCACGCCGTCGGCGAAGACCTCCTTGGAGACCTCAGGCCACCAGACCCGACCAGTCTCGTCATCGACGCATACGACGTTCTTGTGCGCATTCCATCTCTTGCGCATGGCGTAGAAGGAGGGCGCGACACCTGACTCGCCTGTCTCGCGATAGCGCTCGAGGTCGCCTCTAATCTGGTCGAGCGTCCAGTTGAAGGCCTTACGGCGAGCCCCGAAGAAGCGGGCGATTGAGAGCATCTGTCCGCCGCCCAGACCGGTGGTGCCACCCCACTGGTTGAAGAGGAGGGCAGGTTCAAGTATGCCAAAGGTGGAGCAGGTTGTCATCGGCGGAGTGGACACCCACAAGGACGTCCATGTCGCAGCGGTTATTGATGAGCGAGGAAGGCTGCTTGGCACCTCGAGCTTCGCGAGCAGCGGCCAGGGGCCAAAGGAGCTTCTCGCCTGGATGGCCTCTCTGGGGCGGCTCTCCAAGGTGGGCGTGGAGGGAACCGGCGCCTATGGAGCCGGGCTATCGCGTTACCTCGCCGATCGCGGCGTCGAGGTGATCCGTCCGAACCGCCAGGCCCGCCGGCGGCGAGGCAAGTCCGACACCGCCGATGCCGAGGCGGCGGCACGGGCCGTGCTGAGCAGGGAGGCAAGCGTGGTACCAAAGACTCAAGGCCGGGATCGTCGAGTCGATCCGGGTACTGCGTGTCGCCTTCACCTCGGCCCGGCGATCCCGTTCCCAGGTGGGGCTGCAGATCCGGGACCTGATTGTCACCGCACCCGCGGAACTGCGCTCGGCGTTGGGCTCTCTTTCCACCTCAGAGCGGGTGGCCCGCTGCGCACACTTTCGCCCAGCCGGGGACCCAGGCGATCCGCTGGTTGCGAACCGGCTCGCGCGGCGCACCCTGGCGCGGCGCTACCTGGCCCTCAGTGAGGAGATGGCCGAGCTCGAGTCGAAACTCGACGACCTCACCGCCCGGGCCAACCCGGCACTGCGAGGCGCCAGAGGTGTGGGTGTGGATGTCGCCGCCATCCTGTTGGTCGCAGCCGGCGACAACCCTGAGCGCATGAGTAGCGAAGCCGCCTTCGCCGCCCTTTGTGGAGTCTCCCCCATCGAAGCCTCCTCAGGAAAGGTTGTCCGCCACCGCCTCAACCGGTCCGGCAAGCGCCAGGCCAAGGGCGCCCTATGGCGAATCGTGATGGTGCGCCTGAGCTGTGATCCCCCCACCAAGGCCTATGTCGAGCGCCGGCGGGCCCAAGGCAAGTCCGACCGGGAGATCATGCGCTGTCTGAAGCGCTATGTGGCACGAGAGGTCTTCGGCCACCTTGTACATCCTGGATCCGTCCCAGTGGGCGCCGATCTGCGGGAGGCTTGCCTGAAGGCTCGCCTGAGCCTGGCCAGCGTCGCCGAGGTGCTCGGCAGCTGGCCTAACCGAATCTCGGAGCTCGAGCGGGGACTGCTTCACGACACCGATCTGGCGTTGCGTTACGAGGCGATGCTCGGCGGGGATGATCCCGCTACCTCGGAGTCGGAAAATGCCGCTTGACAACCATAGGAGAATCACGCAAGCATCGCGAAGCCGCAAAAAAGACTAAAGCCCAGCTTTGAGCTGGGCTTTTCTAGCTGGCGGACCAGGGCTCGAACCTGGAACCTCCTGATCCAAAGTCAGGCGTTCTGCCAATTGAACTATCCGCCAATCCTTAACGATCCTACCGAGGTGCGCGATCCCTCCGCCGAACCTCGAGGTGGCGCAGCGGCCGGACCGCGCAACGGATCCGCCACGTCCCCGGACTGCACGTTCCGAGCCGTATGCGGCTAGTTTCTATTGCACTATGGGATCACTTATCAAGAAGCGCCGCAAGCGCATGCGCAAGAAGAAGCACAAGAAGATGATGAAGAAGACGCGCTGGCAGCGTAGAGCCGGTAAGTAACAGGTTTCTCAGGACCCGGCTTCTCGAGACCGGGTCCTGTTGCATCCGCCCTCGGTACTTAGAGGGCGTTGACTTCGTGTACCTCCGCTGCGAGACATCCGAGTCCGTCCTCTTCGAAGGCAACCACTCCAGGTCCTATAGGGACCATTCGATCCAGCCCAAGGCTTGCCAGGGTGCCCTCGGCAAAGTAGGTCGAACCCGAGCCCGCCATGCGCGGCCTGACGCGGATCTTCCCGGCGATCATCTCCCTGTACCGTCCGAGTTCAGGCGTGACCGCAATCGCCGCCTCCTCGAGATCGTTACCGCACTCCTCGAAATCCCCTCTCGCTCCTAGGTCGTACGCGGCGTAGACGGCGCCCGTAGGCGAGTGGACCGGTATCAGGAAGAGCACCCACCGCCCGTCCAAAGCCGGCAAGGGGGAAATCTCGTCTCCGACGCCGGTCACCGTCGAGCGCCTGACGGCAACGCAGAACGGCACATCCGAACCCAGTTCAAGTGTCGTGCGAGGATCAACCCGGGGCATCAGCGCACGTAGAACCGCGGCGGCGTCCGCCGACCCCCCACCCAGTCCGGCACCCGGTGGAATCCGTTTCGCTAGCTCGACCTTGCCACGAACCGTGGCCATGTCCATGGCTTTCGAGATCAGGTTCCCACCACCGAGCGGGATCTCCGCGAGGGAGAAGCCAAGACCGGAAAGCCCGAGCGGGTCGGTCATAAGTATCTCGGTGCTACCGGCCTCGTCCGACGGAAAGAGACGCAGCTCGTCGAAGAGTGAAACCGAGACCATCTCCGACTCGATCGTATGCAGGCCACCCGACCGTTGTCCGGTCACCCGCAGCGACAGCGTCAGCTTCGCGGGTGCCAGCAGCAGGCGCCCCTCGACCTGCTCAGGCACGGCCGGGTCCCTTCCCGGTCAACGCCACGCCGATGGCAAGCCACTCCTCGATGGTTAGGCTCTCGGGACGCCGGGTCTCCTCGACTCCGCTCCTTGCCAGTGCCGCCGCAAGCCGTTCATCGGCCAGCGTCCGGCGCAGCATCTGGCGCCGGTGGGCGAACGCGGCACGAGCCGCCCCGACCGCTGCATCCGCGGCCTTTGCGCCGTAGAGATCCAGATAGCGCGATTCCGCGCGCATCTCCAGCACCGCAGAGGCGACATTGGGAACCGGCATGAAAACCGTCGCCGGGACCCGGGCCGCGATCGAGGCGGCAAAACGCAGCTGGAGCTTGAGCGAGACGGTTGAGCTCTCCCGCGTTCCCGGCTCGGCCGCCAGGCGCTCGGCCACCTCCTTCTGCAGGAGAAAGGCCATCCCCTGGATCCCCGCGCTCTGCTCGACAAGCTTCATGATGATGGGCACCGACACGTTGTAGGGCAGGTTGCCGACGACTCGGCGGATGCCACCGCCCTCAAGCAGATCAACCCAGTCCACCTCGAGAGCGTCGGCCGTGATCACCTCGACGTTCTCAATTCCCCGAGTTTCAAGGACCCGGGTTAGCAGTGCGGCAATCTGCTCGTCCTTCTCGACGGCGATCACCCTCTCGCAGCGCTCTGCAAGATAGACGGTCAACGAGCCGATGCCGGGCCCGATCTCGGCCAGCGGGCCGCCATCGCCCGCGGCGATCGAGGCGATCTTCTTGGCGTAGTTCTGGTCGACCAGGAAGTTCTGGCCGAGCGATCGCTTCGGCGCACGCCCGCTGGAAAGCAGCAGATCGGAGATCTCACTCTTGGTGATGCCGGATTGGCTCAAGGCTTCGGTATGGCTCCCGCTTCTGCCGGGTCCGCACGGCGCGGCTCCCCTTCCTGGCCTACGAGCCTAAAGCTCAAGCCTTGGACGCCAACGCGACAACTAAGGCGGCAGTGGGAGTTGTCAGGCAGCCGGGTCGGCCAGGCCGAAGACGGCGCGCGTGTTTGCGGCGGTCAGTGCAGCAAGCTCGACCGGGTCGATGCCGCGCTCGCGGGCAATGAACTCCCCAACCAGCGAGACGAAGTGCGGCTTGTTGGGCTTTCCGCGAAACGGCACCGGGGTGAGATACGGCGAATCCGTCTCCACCAGCATCCGCTCCACTGGGCAGAGCCGAGCCGCCTCCGCGTTCTCCGCGGCGCTCTTGAAGGTGACGATGCCCGAGAAGGAGACGACCGAGTCGAACTCCAGGCAGCTCTTCAACTCCGCCGGGCCTCCGGTGAAGCAGTGGAAGACGATCCTGGTGCGGGCGTGCTCCCGCAGCAGCTCGAAGGTGTCGTCCCACGCCTCGCGGGTATGGATCACCAGAGGCAGCGAAAGCGTGTTGGCCAGCTCGATCTGGCGCAGCAAGATCTCTCGCTGAGCGTTGCGGTCGGAGTAGTCGTAGTAGAAGTCGAGGCCGCACTCGCCTATGCCGGCAAGCACACCGGCAGGCGCTTCGACCACCATTCGGGTGAAGGCCTCCCAGCTGCCCGCCAGCGCATCGTCGGCGTCATGGGGGTGTATTCCGGCCGTGGCGGCTATCGAGAGCTGTTCGAAGCGTGGCCGCAGCTCACTGGCTACTTCGATGGCCTTCTTGGTGGTCTCCGCGGTGGTGCCGATGAGCATCATTCCCGCCAGGCCGTTTGCCACTCCTTCGGCGGCAGTGGCTGCAGGGTGCTCGTCCTCGTGAGCGTGGCAGTGCGAATCGAACCAGCGAGCCTCAGGCACCGGCGGCCTCCAGCCTCGGGAAGAGCGGTGCCGCCTTGACGATCGAGGCGCCACCGGGGTACTGCCCCACTCGGAGCGCCTCCGGAAAACCGCCCTCCACCGATGCCGGGTCGATGCCGATGGCGGCAAGGATCTTGGGCGAGGCCTCGGTCAGGACCGGGGCGACCAGCACCGCCACAAGCCGCAATATCTCGAGCGCATCTCCTAAAGGCTCCGCCGCCTCGGCCGGATCAGTGGCCTTCCATGGAGCGCGCTCCTCCAGGACCGCATTGGCCAAGCGGACCATGGCCTGCACCTCCTCGAGCGCCTGGGCGCTGGCGAATCCGCTCCAGGCCTCGCGGGCCCTGGCGACGTGCGGCTCGATCCTGGCCGCCTCGATGGCACGGCCGGTGTAGGCGGGCGCGACTCCTCCCAGGCTCTTGGCCACCACGTTGGTCACCCTGGAGAGCAGGTTGCCGATGTTGTTGGCCAGCTCGACGTTGTAACGATGCTCGAGCGCCTCCAGGGAGAAGTCCCCATCGGCCCCCAGGGCATGCTCACGCAAAAGGTAGTAGCGGACCGCGTCCGTGCCGTAGGTTCCGACCAGCTCGATCGGATCCACCCCGTTGCCTCCCGACTTGGCCATCTTCTCGCCCTTGACCAGGAGCCAGCCGTGCACCAGCAGCTTGGATGGCGGCTCGAGCCCGGCCGCCATCAGCATCGCCGGCCACCAGACACAGTGGAAGCGGATGATGTCCTTGCCGATCAGGTGGTGCGAGCTGCTCCACCAACGAGCGAAACGCTCGAAGTCCTCCGCGTATCCCGTGGCGGTGACGTAGTTAATGAGTGCGTCGAACCAGACGTAGCAGACGTGGCTCTCGTCCCAGGGGAGCGGGATTCCCCAGGCGATCGAGGTGCGCGAGATGGAGATGTCGTCCAGGCCGCCCTTGATAAAGGAGTACGCCTCGTTGCGCCTGAAGTCCGGGAAGACGGCCTCAGGCTCGCGCTCGTACCACTCGATCAGGGCATCCTGGAAGGCTGAGAGGCGGAAGAAGTAGTTCTCCTCCTCCATCTCGATGAGCGGCCGCTTGTGCACTGGGCAATTGCCGTCGGGCGCGTCGTTGGCGGTGTAGTAGGCCTCGCATGAGACGCAGTAGCTGCCCCTGTAGACGCCCTTGTAGATGTATCCGCGGTCATAGATTGCCTGGAGGAACTTCTGCACCGCCTTGGTGTGGCGCTCCTCGGTGGTGCGGATGAAGTCGTCGTAATCGATGCGAAGCGCCACCCAGGCCGCCTTGAAGCGCTCGGAGTAGGTGTCCGTCCAGGCCTCGACGCTAACGTTGTTACGCGCTGCGGAGTCGGCGACCTTCTGGCCGTGCTCATCAGTCCCGGTGAGGAAGAAGACATCGTCCCCAAGGCCCCGATGCCAGCGGGCGAATGCATCGGCGTTGATCATCGAGTAGGCGTGCCCCAGATGGGGCGCGTCGTTCACGTAGTAGATCGGAGTTGAGATGAAGAACTCGGTCACGGATTTCCCTCGCTCGATGCCTTAGGACCAGACTAAATGCGGGTTATGCCGCCCTCGCCTAGACGTCTTCAGCTCAAGCGCCCGTAAATTTCGGAGCGTGGCCTGCCGGTCAACGCCGCCAGGCGCTTGGCGCGCTCCGAGCGGCTGACGGAGTCGTCAAGGCAGGCTTCGAGCACCTGTCCCAGCGTGGCGGCGTGGTCCTGGACCACCGCAGCCAGCGACGCGTGCGGAAGCACCAGCACGTACTCACCGCGAGGCTCCGCGACCCGCTCGGCATGGGCCAGCTGACCGAGCGCCCCCGCCAGGCGCTGCTCATGAACTTTGGTCAGCTCACGGCAGATCACCGCATGGGCCTCCTCGCCCAAGAGGTCCGCGAACGCCCTGATCACTTTGGCCACGTCGTGAGGAGAGACATAGCCGACCAAAGCGGCCCCTGCCTCGCCGGCGCCCCGCGAGGCGCGCTCCAGCTCCGAACGCACCGGGCGCAAGAAGCCGGCAAAGAGGTAAGGTCCGCCAACCACTCCGGATAGGGCGACGGCGGCAGACTCCGCAGTGGGCCCAGGGATCACCTCCACGTGCAGGTCTCCCTCGGCGAGCAGGCGGACCACCGCAGTACCGGGGTCGGAGATGGCCGGCATGCCCGCGTCAGTGATTAATGCGATGGTCAGGCCCGAGGAGACCTTGGCGGCAATCTCCTCCGCCGAGCGGGAGCCGCGCTCCTCGCTATGGCGGCGCACCCCCTTGCCCCGGATTCCGAGGTGGCTGAGTAGCGCCCGCCCTTTTCGCGTGTCCTCGGCGTAGACCTCGTTTACCTCGGAGAGGATGCGCACCGCTCGGGCGGTGATG
>JAKAOC010000100.1 GCA_021823385.1 Actinomycetes bacterium | reverse complement strand
GCAAGGGTGGCCCTTTCGGGGCAGTCCGACGCAGCCCGCGAAGGTTTTTCGGCAGTCTCTGAAAAAAATCACCCCGCCTGCCATTGCTAGGAATTGGATATTGGATACAGTATGAAGGCGGCTTCCCGGGGGTACCGGTTCGGTCGGGATCCCGCTCCAAGGCCCAGCAGAAATGGGGGTAATTGTGCGAGGCACTCGCTACAAGGCGCTCGCGGCTACGGCCGCTTTAGGTATATTGGCTGCCGCATGCGGATCTTCCGCGTCGGCATCGGGTGGAAGTAGCAGCAGCGGAAGCGGGTCGAGCACTTCCTCGGGCCCGCTGGTGGTGGCTGGAGTCATTGCCATCACCGGGTCGAGCAGCTTCGAGGGCTCGAATCAGTCGGGTGGTATCTACCCGGCGCTCTATCAGATCAACAAGGCCGGTGGAATCCTCGGCCATCAGGTCGTATACAAGGGTGTTGACACCCGCGGCGACCCGGCGGACGCCCTGCCCGCGGTCCAGCAGATGCTGGCCACCACCAAGAACCTGATCATGGTGGCCGGTCCTGGTACCACCTCGGCCCCGACCATCGTTCCCATCCTCAACCGGGCACATATCCCGATGACGGCGGTGGCGGGCGAATCGTCCTACAACACCAACACGATGCCCTACTTCTGGCGGCTCTTCCCGCCGGACTCGGCCAACGGCACCGCGATGGGGCTGTGGGCGCACCAGAAGGGCTACACGCGGGTCGCGACCGTCTTCGGAACCGACAACGGCTCCCAGGGCGACCTTCCCGGCGTGCTCAACAGCCTGAAGGCCTTGCACATGCAGGTTGTCTCGCAGTTGAACATCACTCCTGATCAGGCTTCGTACCTCTCCTCGGTTCAGCAGCTCATGGCTGCCAAGCCGCAGGTGATCATGACCGAGTCGGACGCCGCCACCGCGGGTACCTTCTTCGGTGAGCTCAAGCAGCTCGGAGGACTGAAGCCGATCATCGGAACCGAGGCGACCTTCACCGCCCCGTGGCTGACTGCGGTCAAGGGTGCTCTGGGCTCCCAGTTCACGAGCATGTACACCGGAGTCGTGCAGGAGCCGGGCAAGACGACGGCTGCTCTCACCCAGTTCGAGGCGGGTGTCAAGGCGGAGAAGGCAAATGTCTCACCTCCGTGGCAGTCCTACCTGAACAACCCGTTCTCCCAGACCTACTACGACGGCATGATTACCGTCGCGCTGGCGATGAACGCGGCCAAGAGCACCAATCCGGCGGTCTTCAACAGCTACATCTCCAAGGTGGCCAACCCCGGCCCGGGCAAGACGGTGGTCTACACCTACGCCCAGGGGGTTGCCGCTCTGAAGGCGGGCAAGCAGATCTCCTATTACGGTGCGACCGGCGTCATCGACTTCAACCAGTACCACAACTCCGACGGTAATCAGGAGGCCGTGTCCAGCAACAACGCGCTGCAGCCGCAGTCCTTGGGCCTGATCACCTCCGCCCAAATCGGAGCCGTCCCGGTGCAGGGAGTCGCATAACAGTGTTCGACACTCTCGTCTCGGCGGTCGCCTTCGGCGTAGTTCTCGCTTCGGTGATCGCGATCGCTTCCATGGGATTCACCATCCAGTTCGGTCTCACGAACATGTTGAATCTCGCCTACGGCGGGGTCATGACGGCGGCTGGTTACGTGGCTTTCATTCTGGTTAGCCACGGAATCAGCGCCTGGTACGGCCTCTTTGTAGGGGGGCTCTTCGGGGCGGTCCTCACCCTTGCAATGGGCGTGTACGTATTCCGTCCCTATGCCAGGCGAGGGGCGAAGCTCTTCGAGATGATGATGGTGACACTGGGCCTCGGCCTGGTCATCGACTACGGCTTGCAGGCTCTAACCCATGACAACATCGACCAGTTCACCGTGCTCCAGGCTGCTCCTTTGCACCTGGGGCCGGTGATCATCACCCCGACGCAGGCCATAATTGCGGTCCTGGGCCTGGTGGTGTTCATCGGACTGGAGATGCTTCTCAGGCTGACCAGGATCGGCAAGGCTCTGCGGGCAACCGCGGCCGAGCCGAGCCTGGCCCGCTCCTGCGGGATCCGAACCGGCCGCGTCGTGACCGTCACCTGGCTGCTCTCGGGCTTCCTGTGCGGGCTCTCGGGAGTGGTCTACGCCATCAGCACCCAGAGCATCGGCTACTCCTCGGGTGAGCTCTTCCTGCCCCTGGTGATCGCGGCAGCGCTTTTGGGCGGCGCCGGATCCCCCTTGGGTGCGGTATTGGCCGCCCTGGTCATGGGAATCGTCACCCAGCTGGTCTCCGCCTTTGGGGCGCCGGCCTACTCCCAGGTGGCCGGGTTCGCCGTCCTAGTTATTGTCCTGCTGGCCAGGCCGGGCGCCGTCGCCTCCCATGGGAGTGCCGAGGCGCAGGTAACGGTCTGAGCCGGATCGATTGCGCCTGCCGGAACGTCCCCGCCGGCAGGCGCTATAACCGAACCTTTTTGAAGGAGTGTTGAGTGGGAGCCTGGGAATTCTACATAACGACCCTGGTCGTCTATTTCGCGATCGACGTCCTCTCGGCCTACTCGCTGAACCTGCAGTTCGGCTACGGCGGGATCATCAATCTTTCATTCATCATCTTCCAGGCCATGGGAGCCTACGTCGCCTCGGTGGTGACACTCGGTCCGGATACCGGAGCCGGCGCCTTCCAGAGCTACATCGGGGGCATGTCGCTTCCCTTCCCGCTGCCGCTGGTGTTGGCCACGCTGGCGGGTGGAGCGCTCGCCCTGGTGGTGGGGCTTTTCGGACTGAGGAGAATGCGTAAGGACTATCAGGCGGCCGTGCTGCTGATCGTCTCCTTGATCGCCTGGCAGGTTGTCAGCTCCGACGTCAAGCTCTTCAACGGTTCCAACGGCCTCACCGGCATCGGCAGGCCGCTCGGTACCACGCTTCCGCTCTCCTCGCTGGGTTACCAGTGGGTCTACGTGGTTTGGACGCTGGTGATCTGCGGCGCCGTCTACCTGTTGCTGCGCTGGCTTGCGGCCTCGCCCTGGGGCAGGGCGCTTCGCGCCATGCGTGACCAGGAGGACGCGGCCATAAGCCTCGGGATCAACGTCACCGCCTTGCGCCTGCAGGTCTTCGTAATCGGCGGCCTCATCGCGGGCCTCTCCGGTGGCCTTCTGGTCGAGTACATCGGCGCCTGGTCGCCGGGGGCCTGGGGATACGCCGAGACCTTCGTGATCTTCACCGCCATGTTCGTCGGAGGAATCCGCAACTGGTGGGGAGTGGTGCTGGGTACCGCGCTGGTGCCGATCATCTTCCTGGAGCTGCCGCGCTTCCTTCCCCCCATCGGCTACCCGGGCCTGATCGACTCCATCGAATGGATCGTGATCGGCCTGATGTGGATGGCCAGCCTGCTGCTGCGCCCTCAGGGCATCATCCCCGAGAAGCGCAACGTGGTTGAGCCCGGAAACTTCGATGCCGTCCTGCGCGGACGCCGGATCGGCCGCGGACGTCTGGGCGTTCGCGCCATGGCGAAAGCCGAGGCGCAGTGAGTACTTCGATCCTGATCGACTTGTTCCGGCCGGCCTGTGCGGCCTCTGGAATCGAGCGCCGAGTTAGCAATTGGAGGAGATCGTGATCGAGTCCGAGAAGGTTATGGATATGGAGGCCTCCAAGAGGCCGTCCCGCTCCGAGAAGCAGGTCATGCTGGCCGCCAAGGACGTGGTGGTCAGCTACGGAGGAGTGGTGGCCGTAGACGGCGTCTCCTTTGAGGTTCACGCCGGCGAGGCGGTCGGACTGATCGGCCCTAATGGTGCCGGCAAGTCCACCATGCTCGCCTCCCTGGGCGGACAGGCCAAGGCGGTGAGCGGGTCGATCACCCTCGACGGCCATGACGTCACCAAGTTTCCCGCCTACCGGCGCGCCCGGCATGGTTTGGTGCGCACCTTCCAGTCCACCAGTGAGTTCTCCGATATGACCACCTTCGAGAACCTGGTGACCGCCGGCAACGGTTTTTCCGGGGCACGGCTTTCCAGCGTGGTTTTGGGGCGTAAGGCGAGCATCCGGGCCGACCGTGAGATCGCCGAGCGCGCCTGGCACATGCTGGAGCGCTTCGACATGACCCACGTCGCCAACGCCTGGGGCAAGGAGCTTTCCGGTGGCCAGCGCCGCCTGGTCGAGATCATGCGCTGCCTGATGACCGCGCCCAAGGTGATGCTGCTGGACGAGCCGATGGTGGGAGTCGCTCCGCACCTGGTCGAGAAGCTGGTGGGGGATCTCAAGTCCATCCGCGACGACGGCATCGCCATCGTCATCGTCGAGCACGCCCTCGAGGTCGTGCGCGAACTGACCGACAGGGTGGTGGTGATGAGCTTCGGAAAGAAGATCGCCGACGCCACCTACGACGAGATCGTCAACGACAAGGAGGTGCAGGATGCCTATCTCGGCTGATCCGCATCTCTTGTTGTCCGGTGCAGTTGCTGCCCGCCCGGCGGGCTCTTGTGAGGGGGGCGTGAGCAATCATGGTTGAAAGGCCGGCGGCTTTTCTCGAGGTCAACGGGGTCAGCTCGGGTTACAACCGGGTGCCCATCGTCAAGGACGTCAGCATCCAGGTGGGCCTGGGGGAGATCGTCCTCATCATGGGCCCCAACGGAGCCGGAAAATCGACGATGGTCAAGTCGATCATCGGCGAGATTCCCGCCCTCACGGGCAGTCTGATGCTGGACGGCAACGACATCACCCACCTCGGCGAAGAGGACAGGGTGATGCAGGGTATCGGATACGTCCCCCAGGTCCGCGACGTCTTCCCGCCACTCACTGTTCAGGAGAACATCGAGATGGGCGGATACGGCTTCAAAGGTGCGGACCTGAAGGAGCGCGAGGAGGAGGTCTACGCCCTCTTTCCTCAGCTGACCAGGTACCGTAAGCGCCAGGCCAGGACTCTCTCGGGTGGTGAACGCAAGATGCTCGGCATCGCCCGCGCTCTTATGACCCGACCGCGCCTGCTCATCCTGGACGAGCCGACCGCCAACCTGGCACCGCTGATCGCCGAGAAGGTGCTGCAGGGCATCGTGGCCGTCGGTGCGGGCCAGGGGCGCGCGGTGCTCTTGATCGAGCAGCGTGTCAGCCTGGGCCTCGAGGTTGCCTCCTGGGGCTATATCCTCACCGACGGCCAGCTGCGCATGCAGGGGAGCGCCGACGAGCTGCGTGCCATTCCCGATCTGGGCAAGCTCTTCCTCGGGCGAGGCAACGCTCACCAGCTGGCGGGCGACAGGTCGGCCAACTAGCCATGGAAACGGCAGGCATCCGGATTTTCCCGGCCGGGATGATCGGCGGCCGGGGTGCATTTCGAGCGGGCATTGCGGCGGGGGCCTGAGCGATGGCCGAGACCCGCAGTCTCCTGATCGACGGCCAGGCGGTCCAAGGGAGCGCCGAGCCCCTGAAGGTGCTCAACCCGACCACCGGCGAGGTGATCGCGGTTGTCGAGTGCGCCGGCGAGGCCGATATCGACCGGGCTGTCGAGGTGGGCGCCCGCCGTTTCGAGGAGGGCGTCTGGGCGAGGCGCCCGATACATGAGCGTTCCCGGATCCTGAACCGCTTCGCCGATCTCATCGAAGGCGCGTTGGAGGAGCTCTACCAACTGGAGACCCTCAACAACGGCCGCCCTATCCGTGAGACCCGCGCCCAGATCGCGCGCCTTCCCGAGTGGTACCGCTACAACG
This sequence comes from Actinomycetes bacterium, assembly GCA_021823385.1. The sequence continues at coordinate 1,909 of JAKAOC010000100.1, read as the reverse complement.
CGGCACTGCTCTTGGCGGATCGGGCCAGCGTGGTACCGATGCCCGGGCCCTATCACTCCTACACCGAGCGCTCTCCGCTCGGGGTGGTGGGGATCCTTTCCTCTTTCAATCACCCGCTGATGATCACCTCCAAGAGCCTGGCACCCGCCCTTGCCACCGGCAACTCGGTGGTGCTTAAGCCCTCCGAGCTCACGCCCCTTACCGCGCTGGTGCTGGGCGAGCTGGCCCTCGAGGCCGGCATTCCCGCCGGGGTGCTGAACGTCGTGCCGGGCCTTGGCGCCGTGGCCGGCGCCAGACTGGCGGCGCATCCGCAGGTGGCCAAGATCACCTTCACCGGCGGCACAGCCGCGGGCCGCGCGGTTTCGGCGGCCTGCGCACAGCGCTTCGCCAAGTGCACACTCGAACTTGGCGGCTCCTCCCCGGTCGTGGTCTTTCCCGACTCGCCCCTCACCGAGGCGGTGCGCGGCGCGGCCTTCTCGGCCTTCATCGGCGCCGGGCAGACCTGCATCGCAGGACGGCGTTTCATAGTGCACGAATCCATCTACAAGGACTTTCTGGACGAACTCTGCGGGGTGGCCCGCTCGCTTCGCATCGGTGATCCCGCCCGGCTGGAGACCCAGCTGGGTCCGATGATCTCCCATGTGGCGCGGGAGCGGGTGATCGAGAAGGTGCATGCGGCCGAGGCCGAAGGCGTCGAGGTCCGCCACGGCGGGATCGCCGCACACGTGGATGAGAGCCCCGGGGGCTTCTTCATCGAGCCCACCGTCTGCGCCGGGCCCAGCCAGGAGTTCCGGCTGGCCCGTGAGGAGATCTTCGGGCCGGTCGCCTTCGTGGCCCCCTTCCGGGACGAAGCCGAGGCAATCTCCATGGCCAATGATTCCGTCTATGGGCTGGGAGCAGCCCTGTGGACGCGGGACGTGGCCAGAGCGCATCGGGTCGCCTCCGAGCTTAGGTGCGGGATCGTCTGGGTCAACGACCACCATCGCCTGGATCCCAGCTCCCCCTGGGGAGGAGTGGGGGAGAGCGGCATCGGCCGCGAGGGAGGCTGGGAGTCCTTTCACGAGTTCACACATACCAAGGCGGTGACCATCCGCACGGCGGAGGAGCCGGTGGATTGGTACGGCGGGCAACGACTGGAGCGGTTGAACTAAATGAGCGAAGGACTGAAGATCGAGGCCAACGGGCCTCTGGTGACGGTGCGCATAGAGCGCGGCGAGGGCAACGAATTCACGCGCGAGATGTGTGAGGAGCTCTCCGGCCTGCTGATGGAGCCACCCGCCGACGCCCGCGTGCTGCTGCTTCGTTCGGCCGGCACCACTTTTTGCACCGGCAGGGACGGCAGCGCCAGAGGAGCTTCCGAGATTAGGGCGATGGCGCGGGCCCTGGCCGAGGTGAACGTGGGGATCGTCTTCAGCGACCTTACGGTGGTCGCCGAAGTCGGTGGACCTGCCGCCGGGTTCGGGGTCGGCCTGGCCGGGCTGGCCGATGTGACCGTCGCCTCCTCTGCGGCCACCTTCCGTTTCCCCGAGGTGGCCGCCTCACTCGCTCCCGCCCTGGTGCTGGCCTGGCTGCCGCACGTGGTGGGGCGGCGCATGGCCTATTGGCTCGCCTCGACGGGATGCACCTTCGACGCGGGCGAGGCGATGCGCCTGGGCATCATCAACGAGGTGGTCGAGCCCGAGTCCCTCGCCAAGAGGGTGGACGAGGTGGTGGCGGGCCTGCTGGCCGCGCCCGCCTCGGTGATCACGGCCATCAAGCGCGACCTCCTATCCAATAGCTGGCTGCAGATGCGCGAGGACAGCTTCGCGGCCGCCGACCGCCTGGCACTGCGGGCGCTGACCCGCGCCGATCAGGATCACGCCCGTGCCTAGGGGCACCGGTAGGCGATCCCGCGCCCCCCGGGGCGCTG